>JAESQE010000322.1 GCA_016765335.1 Planctomycetaceae bacterium | reverse complement strand
CGACCAGTTTTTTGAGACATTCTTCAATATGTTCGGAAAGTTCCAGCCGGGCAGCTGAATGAAGCACCCTGAGTTCTTCTCCAGTTGCAACTTTTGCAGCTTTTGACTGCTGCATTGATTCCTTGTTTTTTTGCCCACGGCCGATGGCTCGCTCAAGTCGATTTTCAAAATCCATAAAACTGCTCGTGTCTTCTCATACGCATTCGCGTATTTGACTGTATAGTGGGGTTGTCATTGATCTGATTAACGGAACCTCTAAAATTCAAATGGAGCACAGACATTCGGTGTCTGTTTCGTTTGACTCTGCCTCAACTCAAGGCAGACAAGAATGTCTACCCTCCGCCTGCAATGTATTTTGAATCAATAGAGGTTCCCTATATAATACGGGTGTCCTTTATCTGATTGATTCTACGTGAAACTCATAAAATACAACGGTAGGTGCTACAAATTGACACGACATCGGGAGGAATTCCGCAGTGCTGGGATTCCTGTTTCTCTGTGATCTGACCTCGCGTTTAGCCAAACGTGTCTTGCATTCCCCGATTTCGACGCGATAATTGGCAGGAGAAGGTCACAATAATGATGTAATTTTCAATCTGGTAAGCAGAATTGTAACGATTCCATTAAGTTTGTCAGATCGTACCGTTTTTAAGGGCTTGAGGGAACCGATTGATTATGCCGGGACGTTTAGATTCAATTTTATCGAAAATATTAACTGCAACGCTGTGGCAGTGGTTGGTCCTGATTATTGTCGTGGTCATATTGGTCCGGCTGGTTATGCGGATTAAAGCTGGTTTGCGCGAAGATGACGATACTTCCAGCGTCGACAATAAGATGCTTGTCGAGATTACAGAATTGCAACGTCGGGGTGAAATAACAGGCTCTGAATTCCGATCCATCAAAGGTCGCCTGATCGACAGACTCACTTCAGACGAGAATGTCTCCTCTGAAAATCAGAATCAAAAATAATGGCATGTTCATTAGAAATTCACCGTTTGATTTTTGTTTTTGAGTCGAGCCTGATGAAGTGGTTTTTTTGAAAAAACAAGAACGTCTTTTCAAAAAAACCAATGTCGGCACGAAACTTGCGGATCAACTTTAATCAAGTGATCTGATTGAAAAAGTAACCAACCTGATTACTTGTAACTCAACCACAGACTGTTGAGATTATCAAGGGATCGTATTTGCTGACAAGGAGGCAGCAAATACAAAACCGACCCAGGATAGGCAACCAACTCCGATCTATTTATTGATCGACAGCTTTGTAAGGAATTCGAATGACCTCCGGAACAGATTTCATGTCAGCCAAACGTACTGGCAAAAGCAAAAAACACGCAAATTGTTCATTTTGTGGGAAAAGCTATCGAGAAGTTGGGCCACTGGTTGAAGGGCCTGACGACGTTTATATTTGTGAGAACTGCATTGATTTGTGTCAGTCAATCCTGAATCAGGAACGCAAAAAACGAGGCGGCTCCGACTCTTTGTTTAAGAAAATCCCAACTCCTCGTGAAATCGTTGGGCATCTCGATGAATATGTCATCGGGCAATCTCACGCTAAAAAAGTGATGTCTGTCGCCGTTCACAACCATTACAAACGGTTGATGAACATGGAAGATGACGATAACGATATCGAAATCGAAAAGTCAAACATTCTGTTTGTCGGACCGACCGGTTGCGGAAAAACCTTACTGGCAAAAACGCTGGCTCGGTACTTGCAAGTTCCCTTTGCTATTGGTGATGCGACAACACTCACCGAAGCTGGTTACGTTGGCGAAGATGTCGAAAACCTGCTGCTGAAATTATTGCACGCTGCTGACTTCGATATCGAAGCTGCACAGCGAGGTATTATTTTCATCGACGAGATCGACAAGATCGGCAAAACAAGCCAAAACGTTTCGATCACTCGTGACGTATCTGGTGAAGGGGTTCAGCAATCGTTGTTGAAAATGCTGGAAGGAACTGTTGCTAATGTGCCGCCTCAAGGGGGACGAAAACATCCCGAGCAGCAGTACATTCAGGTAGATACGACAAATATCTTGTTCATCTGCGGCGGAACGTTTGTCGGCTTGGAAGATATTATTTCCAAGCGACTGGGTCGCAAAATGATTGGCTTCAACTCCACTCATTTGGATGAACAGGAAAGACAGCGAGCAGAAATCCTGGCTGAGACTCAAGTCGATGATATTCTGGAATACGGCTTAATCCCAGAATTACTCGGACGACTTCCGCTACTCAGTACCTTGGCACCGTTATCTGAAGCTGACTTGGTCAAGATTATGACCGAGCCTAAAAATTCGATTGTGCGTCAATTCCAAAAGCTGTTCGAAATGGAAGATGCAACTCTCGAATTCACAGAAACAGCACTGCTCGAAGTTGCCAAATTGGCGTCCGAACGTCAAACCGGTGCAAGAAGTCTGCGATCAGTCCTCGAAGGTGTCATCTTTGATGTCCTGTTCGATCTTCCCGACAACGGCAAAGGTAAGAAGTATGTCATCACCGCTGAAATGGTCAGAGGCGAACAAAGCATCCTTCCAATCGATGACTCGGCTGCGGCTTAGGCGTAGTGAGAGAACAATGAATGTTTCTCTCGAATGAAAATTTCAAAAACGGACAGCGATTTCAATTTCGCTGTCCGTTTTTTTGTTTTTTTATCGCGTCTCATACCAAACTCAATTAATACTTGCGCGAAGCCATCACTCGTGGCCTTGTACTGACAAGGACTTAGGAGACATCCAACTCGCAAACAAATATGCGAATGCGTTTAACTCCCTCTTCGTAAGGGGGAGAATCAATTTTTAGAGATTCCTTTAACGGCTAAGTCTATTCGTCTTTCAGCTTGACGATGATTTCGGTTTCTACGCTCGAACCCAAAGGTAACGCAGCCAGGCCGATTGCGGTGCGGGCAGCCAGGCCGCTGTCGCCAAATACTTCCAGCAGAACTTTGGAAGCTCCGTTGATGACCAGGTGTTGATCGGTGAAATCAGGCTCGGAATAGACGTATCCGGTTAATCGGATAATTTCTTCCACGCGATCTAAAGAACCGATCTCTTTTTTGAGCATCCGCAAATTGTTGGCAACGCAGAGTCCAGCTGCAACCTGAGCCTCTTCCAATGAAACCTGGGAAGGAACTTTTCCTTTGCTCAGCAGTTCATCGCCTTCCATCGGGACCGCTCCCGAAACATANGCGATATTGCCGGTGACTGCGACCTGGCGGTAAATTGCTCCCGGGGAGGGGACGACTTCCGGCGGATATCCTAAAGCGGCCAATTTTTCTTCGGGTGTACTCATTGTTGCTTTCCTGGAAATGGGTTGTGAAGATATATTTCTAATTCTTAGTTTATTCACTTCTTTCGGTTTTGCACACCAGTGGGAAGTTGATATCGTTCGGAACGATAAAAAACTTCTTCAGTTTCTAGGGAATTACCTGTTTGCCATGTCAATTCGAAATATCAAGCTGATTCTTTCGTATGACGGCACTGATTATCACGGCTGGCAGGTACAGGCCAGTGATGCGACCGTGCAGCAGGTTGTCGAGCGGGCCATTCAAGTTGTTACGGGGAAAGCTTCGCGGCTGGCGTGCGCTGGTCGGACTGATTCTGGAGTCCATGCGGTTGGTCAGGTTGCGTGCTTCAAAACGGAATCAAAAATTCCGGCTGTTAAGTTTCAAGCTGCGTTACAAAGACATTTGCCTGAGAACATTACAATCCGTGAATCAGCAGAAGTTCCTGAAGATTTTCATGCTGGCTACGATGCGAAGTGGAAATTGTATCGCTACCTGATTCTCAATTCGAGAGTCCCGAATGCTCTTTTGAATCGATTCTCCACCCGGATTTCCGCCCCATTAAACGTGCAAGCGATGGATCAGGCTGCTCAATTTTTGGTAGGAGTCCATGACTTTCGTAGCTTTGAAACCGATTACCCGAACAAAGCGACCAGCATTCGTCACATCAAGCATTGCAAAGTTCGGCAGGGAAATTCCTGGCCGCTTTGGGAGCCCGATATCGAAGGGCTTCCGCTGCCTGCGAACGATTCTTCGCTGGTCTATCTTGATATCGTTGCAGACGGTTTTCTCTACAATATGGTGCGAGCCATTATGGGGACGCTTCTACAAATTGGTCGAGGCGATTGGCCTGTTGAAGCAACTGATCGTATACTCAAACAGCTGGATCGCAAAGAAGCAGGCCCGACTGCACCACCCCAGGGGTTGTATTTGATGCACGTCGAATACGAACGGGAATTTGACGAATTTGTCGCATCAAGGTAAATGAACTAGCTGGGCCTTAAATAAGTTCCCTGTGCTTTCTGAGTATACGATAAATCAGTAGTTTGAGCCTCTGGNCTGNCTGTNNTGACAGTNATNNTCAGTATTTCCNGNTAAGANTTCCATNGAGATTNGNNNAACTCCTTTCGAAACTGNNCCCAGGCGAGTACGATATACGCTTTCAGGATTTTCTTCTGTTCTCTTTCGTCAAAGGTTTGCATTAATGAGTCGATGTCTAGTGACTGGTGGTGCCGGGTTTATTGGTGGATATGTCGTCGAACACCTTCTGGGGGAAGGGCACGAAGTCACGGTTCTGGATAACCTTTCCACAGGACAGGAATCGAACCTGGATGCCGTGCGAAATCACCCCAAGCTGGATTTACGAATCGGCTCGATCACTGATCCCGTATTACTTTCGGAAGTGATGCAGGNCCAGGATGAAGTTTACCATCTGGCAGCAGCTGTCGGCGTGAAGCTGGTCGCTGACGATCCAGTACGCACCATCGAAACAAATATTTTCCCGACNGAAATGCTNTTGCGGCTGGCAGCACAAGGGGGACAAAAATTCTTCCTGGCCTCAACCAGTGAAGTGTACGGCAAAAGTGACTTGGATTGCTTTGAAGAAGAGGACGATCTTCAATTTGGTCCGACCTCAAAACCTCGCTGGGCTTATGGTTGCTCCAAAGCAATCGACGAATTCCTGGCCTTGGCGTATTACCAGAAATTTGGCTTGGAAATCGTCATCGGTCGATTCTTCAATGTCGTTGGCCCCCGGCAAGTTGGCAATTACGGAATGGTGGTTCCCCGATTTGTGGAAGCTGCACTGCGAGGAGAATCATTAACCGTTTACGATGACGGCGAGCAGGTTCGCTGTTTTGGTCACGTTTCTGAAATCGTGAAATGTGTTGTCGGGTTGATGAACGCTGAAAACCTTGAGCACAGGCTGTTCAACATCGGCAGCGANCAATCGGTTACGATTAAAGAATTGGCTCAGCGAGTCATTGATTTGGTCAATCCAGAACTCAGCATTAACTATGTCCCGTACAAAGAAGCTTACGGACATGATTTCGAAGACGTCCGCAAACGTATTCCCAATCTTGGTCGCCTGCAAGGAACGCTCGACTTCAAACCAGGGATGACGCTGGATGAAATTCTGAAAACGACCATCGCCTGGAAAAAAGAAACCATGAATTCCTGAGCACAACGAGAAATACACGAATGCGTATAAAACTCACTCGCGAGCGGTTTTTGAAGTTGCGTAGCTTTTCGCAAAATAATACGAATCATGTATTCTTAATCTCCCCAAGTGCCCAGCCAGTTTAAGGCTGAGCACGGAAGGCACATGAAGCTCCTTCCTACAGTGCTTATGTAGCATGGTTGGGATCCGTGTCTTCACAATATCTCTTCTTCTGCTGATGGATATGAAGACTTTCTAAAATAAGCCTCTTATTCGCCTTGTTTTTTTCGGGGGTACATTGCATTTCTGTTATTCAAATAGCCATAACTGGTTGTTTGACATTTGGATTTTTGTGCATTAGTCTTATTGTGAAGGAGTTTTTATGAAGTCGCTTAAANGATCTCTTCCCGCACTGGCCTTGATGGCCCTGTCGCCCTGCTTCATGGCTGCACTGTCGGTTAATATTGACACACCTGCTGATGGAAACGGAGCCACCTGGGACTGTACGAAAGTTGAAGGGACAACAGCTGATGAACGGGATGGTGGCGGAAGCACACTTACTGGTGGACTTTGGAAAAAAGTAAGTGGAACGTGGCAGCAACCCACAGGACTTGGTCCACTTTACACGACAGATACAGCAGTAAAAGTCGGCTCAACCAACGGAACATGGGATACAAAGCCAGATGATACACAATTTGTTGCAAAAACATTTACGGCTTCGGGATATTATAAAGTGG
Organism: Planctomycetaceae bacterium; assembly: GCA_016765335.1. Classification (GTDB taxonomy): domain Bacteria; phylum Planctomycetota; class Planctomycetia; order Planctomycetales; family Planctomycetaceae; genus Rubinisphaera. The sequence continues at coordinate 1,257 of JAESQE010000322.1, read as the reverse complement.
AAGTAATGATTATGGATTTCGTAACCTTTGCGTCGGACACAGATCGTAATAATTGGACTATTCCTTAATCACGCCAGGACAACTTAGGTAATTCCGTTTTGGGGTTGCCTGAGAGCCTGTTTTGAGGTGACATCGTTCTGTTAGAGGATGCCGCGAGTTTCCGGGGCAATGGTAGGATGCGGTGCTTGCACCCATCTTCGTGGGCCTGTTGCTTTTCTCAAATCAACAAAAATAGTTAAATAGAAATACCAGCCCGAAGCGGCAGCGAGTGAGTTTATTTTGATTCCGTACTCACTCGCTGGCGTTTCGGGCTGGTAAAAGAGGGCATAAAACGTAGGTTAAAAGCCCTCTCTAACACCCCCTTCGTAAGGGGGAGAACTTTTTTTAGAGGTGGCTTTAACAACCAGTGGGAGGTGGCATGAATCACTCGCAGTGTTTTCAGCGTCGTGGTTTCACTATTGTTGAACTGTTGGTTGTGATGGCCGTGTTTGCGGTGCTGGTGGCGTTGCTACTCCCTGCGATTCAGCAGGCACGGGGGACAGCACGGCTGGCTGGGTGTCGTTCGAACTTACGGCAAATTGGAGTCGCAACACACAACTACATCGATGTCCACAATCGATTCCCTGGTGGCGGGAATGGTGTCAGAGGCTGCCTCTATGCTTTGCTGCCGTATATGGAACAGGATGCTGTTTACCAGCGAGCCGAAGCGATTGATGCTTCTGGCCCTGGCCATATGGGTGATGCGATCCCAGTGATTCCAGTTTATCTGTGCCCCAGTGATCCAACAACCAGAACCAATAACGTGAGTAGCTATCAAGTCAACAAAGCAATGTTGCCGGTACTTGGCGATGCACGCGCCTTCTTATACACACCTAACACACCTGCTACGATAACCGACGGCTTATCGCAAACCGCATTTATGTCTGAAATCGTTACCAATAATTGGCGTCGCGGTTACCATCTGCCTACTGAGGTCTTTCCGTTTGTACGAACTTTGAGCGAGTTTAAGGATCTCAGTGAGCAATGTGCTGCGGGCCGGGGAGCGGACGGTTCGCCAAGTGTTGGAGGCAAATCAAGTGGCATAATAATCAATGTTTCTGGTTACGATCATTTCCTGCCTCCTCAGAAGCCAGTTTGCTATTTCACACCTTACTCGTTTGCCATTCATCCGGCTCTTTCTGCACATCGTCAAGGGGTGAGTGTGTTAATGGCGGATGGCTCGGTACGGTTTACCAATGAGAATATTGACCGCGATGT
>JAESQE010000321.1 GCA_016765335.1 Planctomycetaceae bacterium | reverse complement strand
GACCCAGCAATCATGTATGATGCGTTCATGCGGCGTTTTTACGAGCATACTTGTCGTGATGAAGATGGCCTCAATCGCTGTGTTGACTATATTCACGTCAATCCGCTCAAGCATAGACTGGTCGAGAAAGTTTATGAATGGCCCTGGTCGTCATTTTATCGATATGTCAAACTTGGCGAATACCAGTCGGATTTGGGGATCGCAAACCAATGGTATGGCGACGAGTTTATTAACGCCGAATAAAGCTGGGTCTTGATCCAGTCTACGGTGCTATTTTTTATAACCAAACGGTATTCGAGTACCTCTGGGATTCAATTAATAGAGGTTCCCTTAAATAGATCGCAAAACTATGAAACAGACAATTCTAACATTCGCAGTCTTGTTACTTTTCCCGCTCGTTGGTTTTCAATCTGCACAGGCAAAACCTAACACCTCTCAACCGAATATTGTCGTCTTTCTCGTTGACGACATGGGGGTCATGGATACCTCGTTACCATTTTTGACGGATGCTTCAGGTCAGCCGAAACGGTATCCTCTGAATGATTATTATCGCACACCGAACATGGTTCGCCTTTCGGAAAAGGGAATTCGATTCAATAACTTTTACGCGATGAGTGTCTGCTCGCCGACACGCATTTCGATTATGACCGGGCAAAACGCAGCCAGGCATCATGCGACGAATTGGATCAACCCTGAAAAAAACAACCGTGGGCCTAACGGACCTTTAAACTGGAATTGGGAAGGCTTGAATAAAAACGATCTCACGTTGCCTCATCTTCTACAAACAGTTGGCTATCAAACGATTCACGTGGGCAAAGGACATTTCGGAGCCAAAGATTTTGACGGAGCAGATCCTGCCAACCTGGGATTCAACATCAATGTCGCAGGAGCCTCATTCGGTGCGCCTGCTAGTTATTACGGAATGAAGAATTACGGGAACCTCAAAAAGAAATCGCGACATGCAGTGCCTCACCTGGAAAAATATCATGGTACCGAAACCTTCCTCACCGAAGCTCTCACCATTGAAGCCAATGCGAGAATCAGTGAAGCTGTGGAAAATGACAAACCGTTTTATCTTTATATGTCTCACTACGCTGTGCATGCCCCGTTCAATTCCGATGCTCGATTTGCTGCCAACTACAAAAACTCTGGCAAACCAAAAGCGGCTCAAGCCTTTGCGACTTTGATTGAAGGGATGGATAAATCTCTGGGCGACATTATGGATCATATCGATCAACTCGGAGTCGCTGAAAATACTCTCATCTTTTTCCTGGGAGACAATGGATCCGATGCACCGTTGGGGCATCAACACGCTGTCGCATGTGCGGCACCGCTTCGAGGAAAAAAAGGTGCCCATTACGAAGGAGGCATGCGAGTTCCATTCATCGCAGCCTGGGCCAAACCGAATCCTGAAAACGAACATCAAAAGAAATTGCCGATCGCGATTAATGCATTGCAAACCCAGCAGGCAGCCGTTCAGGATTTGTTTCCCACAATCCTGAATCTCACAAACATTGAAGCCCCAGAAAATCACGCAGTCGATGGCATTGGACTCGACAAGTTACTCACCGCCAAACAAGATAGTACACGCAAAGAAACATTCCTGATGCACTATCCTCACGCACCACATCGCAGCGATTATTTCACCTGCTATCGTGACGGAGATTGGAAAGTGATCTACCATTACTATCCATCAGAAGCATCAGAAAACTCGCACTATCAATTGTATCACCTGGCCCGTGACCCGTTTGAATCCAACAATCAGGCAGCGACCAATACCAAACAACTAAAAATCATGATGCAAAAATTAATTGCAGCCATGAATCATCACGACGCCCAATACCCAGTTGATAAAACCGATGGCGTCACACCACTGAAACCGATGCTTCCTTAATCTCCTATGAATTGGTTCTCCCCCTTACGAAGGGGGAGTGAGAGGGGGTTTTTGAACTATTTTTATAACCAAACTGTATTCGAGAACCTCTGGGATTCAATTAATAGAGGTTCCCATTAGGTAAATCACCACCAAGGCACGAAGATCACCAAGGTTTTTATCCGTGAAAATCCGTGTTTATCCGTGGCTAATTTTATACTTCATTTACGGATTCAAATCTTATGAAATCGATAAACATCTCTCTCGTTTCTGCTCTGTGCTTTTTTGTTGTTCTCTCATCGACTTTGGTCGCTCAATCAAAACCGAATGTGATCGTGATTTATGCTGATGATCAGGGAACGCTTGATGCGAACTGCTATGGATCAAAAGATCTTACGACACCGAACATCGACCGTCTGGCGAAAACCGGAATTCGATTCACGCAAATGTATTCTCCCAGTTGTATTTGCTCAGCTTCCCGGGCTGGATTACTTACCGGTCGTCTTCCGATCCGAGCCGGGGTGCCTGCCAATGTCAGTTCCAAAAAAGGAAACGTGGGGATGCCTGCCAGCGAAGTCACCATGGCGGAAATGTTTCAGGCAGCTGGTTACTCCACAGCTCATGTTGGGAAATGGCACTTGGGCTACACATCAGAAACGATGCCCAATGCACAAGGCTTCGAAAGTTCGTTCGGACACATGGGTGGCTGCATCGATAACTACTCCCACTTCTTCTATTGGAACGGGCCCAACAGGCACGATTTGTGGCGAGATGGCGTTGAAATCTGGAAAGATGGCGAGTTCTTCCCGGAATTGATGACCGCCGAAATNAAGCGAATTCTGGATCAATCACAAGAAAAACCGTTTTACATTTACTGGGCAATCAATGTGCCTCACTATCCGTACCAGGGCACGAAAAAATGGAGAGAGCATTACAGCGACCTCGAAGCTCCTCGCAAAATGTATGCAGCCTTTATTTCGAGTATGGACGAACAAATCGGTGAAATTCTCGATCATCTGGAAGAGAAGCAAATGCGAGACAACACGATTGTTCTGTTCCAATCCGATCACGGTCACTCGACCGAAGAACGAGCCTTCCATGGCGGAGGCAATGCCGGCGATTACCGAGGAGCAAAAGCTTGCTTCTTCGAAGGCGGTATTCGTGTCCCTTCGGTTATTTCCTGGCCAGCTAAACTACCTCAACATCAGGTGCGGACTCAATTAGCGACCGGATGCGACTGGTATCCCACCTTGGCAGCGCTCGCTGAAATCGATTTGCCGAATGTGAAACTGGATGGCAAAGACATTTCCAAAATTCTTCTGGATGCAAAATCAGATTCGCCTCATGAAAATGTTTACTGGCAGATGGGCTCCAATCCAAAAAATGCACAATGGGTCGTTCGCATGCAAGATTGGAAACTGCTCGGCAATTGCAGAGACACAAGCAACAAAGGCGAACTGACAGCCAAAGACAAAAAACTTTTCCTGGCCAACCTGAAACAAGACCCCACCGAAAGCAAAAACCTGGCAGAAGCTCATCCAGAAATTGTGCAACAACTTCTCAAAATTCGTGAGGATAATTTACAGTCGGTCTATCCTGCAAATTGAATTGCGAATGAGCGTAGTTTGTCTTCCCAGCATGCCAAAACCTTGAACACTGGCATGCTGCATCCTCGGGTGTCTGCGACACTCACACGACCCTGAACGGGATCGTATGAGCTACCCGGTCTAGCATCTCGCTTCTGGTTGCTACGCAACCCAGCCACCTCTTTATCGAAACAATTGTGAACTCATACCAAACTCAATTAATACTTGCGAGAAGCTCTCACTCGTGGCCTTGTACTGACAAGGCCTTAGTCGGTCCTGAA
>JAESQE010000320.1 GCA_016765335.1 Planctomycetaceae bacterium | reverse complement strand
ATCCGCAACTAACTGCTGCTGTGGTGGATGCATGGATAAAGTGTAACAAACCCCAGCCTGAGACCAATCCGCAACAAGCAGGACGGGGTAGTGAAAGTTTGGCATAGTGTAACAAACCCCAGCCTGAGACCAATCCGCAACACGTTAAGTGGCTAGCACGCTGGACTGCGTTGGTATCATGGTTGTCACGTCTCATTCAATCTTGAGGAAATTAAAGCTTGGAGAAGCAAAAGCGACTACGCTGTTCGGCCCACTTTGGGAGGCTGGCGAACTTGATCCAGCAAAGAGGCATAAGCGTGTTGTAGGTGGTTTCGAGTTTCGTCTTGAGCAGCCTCCATGTCGCCTGCAACTAATGCTGCATAAAGCCGTGAGTGGGACTTATCTGTTTCGGTGTGGCGTTTGGACGACCAGCGGATTTTTTTGAGATAGGGAGTCAGTTCTTCCATGACAGCGCACAGCATCGCAGCCATCACGGCGTTTCCAGAGAGCCTTGCAATTTCCAAGTGAAACTCAACATCCAGTTCGGCATACTTCTCGCCCCGCTGCTTCTGTGGGGTTGATGCCATTTCTTCCAGAATGTGGCGCAGTGAATAGAGGTCTTCAATCTCGCGTCTGCGGGCAGCTTCTGCAATCATCGCGGTTTCGAGCGTTTCGCGGGCATCGAGCAAATGAAAAAGGTTATTGCTTTGACTAGAGAGTGTGTCGCGAACACGTGTGCCGAGCCGCTGAGCTGTAGTGGACCGTGCCGATAAATTGTCGATNGATTCCACAAATGCGCCAGCTCTCGGAAGGACTTTCACAATCCCTTTGCCTTGAGCATCCAGCATGGCATCTCGAATGACTCCAGCTTTGACGCCAAACTGTGTTGCCAAATCGCGAATGGAAGGTAATCGATCTCCGGGCTTTAATTTACGTTCGGTGATGAATTCGCAGAGTAAATTAATTGAACGGGAGGCTCCCTGTTCAGAGGGGATTGTTGAAACAGGTATCGACACTCGATAGTTCTTTCATTTATTGATTGACGTGACTCGCTTGACATGCTGGCCTGCAAAATATATTCTGATTGACTAATATAACCACTGGTTAATCAGTGTGCAATCAGATCTTCAAGGGATTCTTCAAAAATATGAAAACCAAGGCAATCAGGAAGCTTCGCGATAAACTTTCCAGGAACGAATCTGTTCATGGATTGTGGGTGACTTTGGAATCAGCATCGATTACCGACATGGCTGTTGCAATCGGTTTGGACTGGGTTGTAATTGACGCTGAGCATGGGCATCTCGACTGGAAAGAGATTAACGAACATATTCGTGCGGCTCATCGAAGCGATACCGTTGTTTTGGTCCGCATTGCCCAGCGCGACACATCGTTGACTAAGCGAGTCCTGGATATGGGGGCTGATGGCATTGTTGTCCCTTGGGTGGAAACTGTTGAGCAAGTTCAGGAAGCTTTGCTTGACTGTCGTTATCCGCCGGAAGGCCGCAGGGGAATTGGTGGAGAGCGAGCCACGGTGTGGGGCCAGTGCATGGCAGAGCACACGGATGAAGCGAACGAGCATGTTCTGGTTGTGCCTTTGATCGAAAGCGTCGGGGCGATTCCTAATGTCGCTGCAATGTGTGAAGTAGATGGGATCGATCTTTTCTACTTTGGGCCGGCAGACTTTTCTTCCTCAGTTGGCAGTCGAGGACAATGGGAAGGGCCGGGTGTTGCCGAGAGTATTCTAAAACTGAAGGATACCATTATCGCAGCAGGCAAGCACTGTGGGCTGATGGCAGCAGGGGTTGATGATCTTGTTTCCAGGCACGAGCAAGGGTTTCGTGTGCTTGGTCTGGGGTCTGATTGTGGATTTCTTATGCGTGGAATTCATCAATCGTTGCAAGCGTTGGATTGTGATCGTGCACCTGCAACCAGTCTTGATCCAGCAGATGGTCGAGCAATCCGTTTGCCGCTTTCTCAGCGACCAGATCATATTCAGCCGGATCGCAAGCAGGTCATCACAACGGTCGCTCAAGGGCAGGTCGTTGAGATTCAATCGGGTGTTGAATTAACAGCCATGGTGGGAGAATTCAATACTGCTCGCAACTTAACAACAGGTGTCGTCAACATCGAACCGGACGCCTTTCTTGATTGTCATACGCATCCTTGTAGTGAATCGATCACTATTCTGGAAGGCGAAGCTGAGGTGATGGTCGAGGGTCGTGCCTATCGGCTTGGTCCGCTGGATAACATTGTCGTTCCCCGGTGGTTGCCGCATGCTATTAGCAATTGCAGTTCTACAGACAAATCTAAAATTCATGTGGCGTTTCCCTTGAGTGTGCCCGAGCGAAATATGGTATCTCGTACTTTCAAACGCACAGAAATGCCCGCAGATTCTACAGGAGTTCCCGGACTGGAGCATGTGACTCGCTTCGAAACAGCCAAGCGAACATTCGGCGTTGGGCCAGGAGCGGAGTTCATTGACTATTTCAATGCCGAAATGATTCCCGGGCTTGAAATGAGTGGTGGGTTTGGCAGATTCCAACCGGGAGGCAGGCTGCCTGCTCATTTGCACGACTTCGATGAATCGATCTGCATCGTTGATGGAGAAGCAAGTTGTTTGGTTGAGGGGAATGAGTATTCGTTGACAAATTGCGATACAGCAATGATTCCTCGTGGGCGGGTGCATTATTTTGTCAACGAATCGTCCGAATCGATGGATATGATCTGGGTCTACGCGGGACCGATGCCTGTTCGGATTGAAATAGATGATTCACTTGCCTCAAAGCAATGTGAATTGGAGGGTAACGAAAATGAGTGAAGCAAACAAAACTCCATTCCAAGTCTCATTAACTGCTGACTTTTATGACGAATCCGGCAATGCCAAGTTCGAGGATCTTGGATTGGGAGTGTTTGACGGACACGAACATGTAGAAGTTTCGAAGTTCGATGAACATCGCCCGGAAATCAGTTCTGCTCAGCTTGCAAATTCTCATGGCGTGATTGTGCTCACTCCGAGTGTGACTGAAGCATCGCTGGCAGGCAATGACGACCTGCTTGCGATTGGCCGGTTTGGGGTAGGTTACGATTCTGTCGATGTTGAAGCTTGCACCAGAAATAACGTCTTGGCAATGATTACAGCTGGAGCTGTTGATCGCCCTGTTGCCGAAGCAACCATTGGGTGGATGCTCGCATTGACTCATCAGATGTTAATCAAAGACCGGCTCGTTCGCACTGGCTGTTGGGATGATCGATCAAATTATATGGGCTGTGAATTAAGAGGCCGTACTTTGGGTGTGATTGGCCTGGGAGGCATCGGTCATTCTCTGGTGAAGTTGCTTCAAGGGTTTGGCATGCAGCAGCCGATCGTGTATGACCCGTTTGTGCCAGACGAAATTCTGGAAGAGTTAAGAGTTCGTCGAGTCGAGTTAGAAGAACTGTTAACAACGGCTGATTTTGTCTCTCTGCATTGCCCTCTCAACGAAAAAACACAAGGGCTGATCGGTCAAGAAGAATTGCAATTAATGAAGCCTGATGCCTACTTACTGAACACTGCACGGGGTGGCATCGTCGATGAAGACGCTTTGTTTGAGGCATTAAGCAGCGGACGCATTGCAGGGGCAGCACTGGATTGTTTCGAGGTAGAACCCGTGACCGAGCCGCATCGTTTTGGTGAACTGGAAAATGTAATTCTCGCACCGCACAGCATCGCCTGGACGAAAGAACTGTTCCGGGATATCGGACAAACCGCCTGCCAGAGCATGTTAAGTTTATCTATTGGGCAACGTCCCAGCGGTGTGCTGAATCCCGATCTTTTTAACAACATCGAATTTCGCCAGAAATGGGCACGGATCATCGGCCTGGATAATCCGCAATCACTGAAGTATTAAAGTTTCATCACTTAAGGGAGCCTCCAAAGGTGCGGTCCTTTTCCTGACTCAATCGATTGACTTGCGATGTAATACCAAACTCAATTAATACTTGCGTGAAGCTCTCGCTCGTGGCCTTGTACTGACAAGGACTTAGGGAATGTACAACGCGAGAATAAATACGCGAATGCGTATGATATCTTGATATTCATGGACATAACTCGAAAAATATATCAGAGGCAATGATGCCGTGATTACGATTGAGGGATCGGGTTGCAGCAACACTGGTTTTGTGAGATGCAAGCAGTTCTAAAAACTGCTTGCATGATGATTAGAGGATAAGACTATGAACCCGATTGTGTTCTACTTTGCCAATGGCACCACGTTTTTTGTGGGCTTGGCAATCGTTCTTGTCTCGGAAGTTTTGCTCATTCGCTTCCAGAAACGTTTTGCCCGATCTGCCCTCACTTTACTTGTTCTTCTGGGAATGATTCTGATTGTTTTATCAGCAACTCCGATTTCAATCTTCTTGTATTTGGTTTGGGGGATTTCAGCGGGTATCGGATATTTTCTCATCAGGCGTAATCAGGTAACGCGAAGCACTAAGCAGATTGCTTGTGGGTTTCTGGCAGCAACGACATCTTTGTTGTGCGTATTGGAAGTGCAGTATCATTTACTGGAAACAGTTTTGGTTCCACAAGGCACGACAATATACGTTCTGGGTGATTCCATCAGCGCAGGGATTAATGGCAAGCAGAAGTGCTGGCCGGAAGTGCTTAATGATTCAACGAATTTTCAAGTTGTCAATCTAGCACAGGCTGGTGCAAAGGTAAGCCAGGCGATCAATCAGGCCAAAGAGATTCCGGAATCAAAATCGTTGGTCATCGTCGAAATTGGAGGCAATGATTTACTTGGTGGAACAGATGCGATAGCCTTTCAATCAAAATTTGAAACTCTAATCAAAACTCTTGCTAATCAGAATCATCAAATCCTCATCTTTGAAATGCCCTTATTTCCTTTTCAGAATTCATTTGGATATGCACAGCGAAGTACCGCACGCAGGTACAATGCTGCTATACTTCCGAAGCGATATTTTACTAAAGTATTAGCAATGCAAAATGGAACTTGTAAACAACGGCCAGAAAACGTAGCGCCGAGCGGTGAGTGGTAAATTGGATTAAAAGTGTAGCGCCCAGATGACCACTTGCTTGGTTTTGGTCAGACTCTCTGTTTTCAGAAAGTTCTGACTTCAACCAGGCAGGAGGTAACGGTGTACACTAACATGGAACAATGGGCTGAAATTCGTCGGCGAGTTCTCA
>JAESQE010000319.1 GCA_016765335.1 Planctomycetaceae bacterium | reverse complement strand
TAAGAAGGAAATCATCGTGGATCGCAGAAAATTCATTCAGGCCTCAACAGCGATTCCGTTGGCCTTGGCTGCCTCGACTGCAACGGCTGCTAACGTAGTGGTTTCGCAGAAACAAAAGCAGGATCCTGTCAAGCAACTGACGAAGAACCTGCTCCCTAAAATTGAACATGACAGACGCGTTGCGTTGGAAATATTGAAGCCCACGCCCAAAGAGCTGGAGCATGGCTTGAAGCTTCATGCAGAATCGATTGTATTTGATGCTTACGGTTTTTCTCCACGTTGCGCGATTGATGGCGATGCGATGGCTGCCTTGGTCGATGAGAAAGCATCTGCGATTGAACTGAAAGATTTGCGAGAAGATTCGATGATGACTCGCTGCGTAACCGATGCGATCGAGCGACGCGAATTTCAGGAAGCCTGGCGAGCTTCTGGCGTCACGTGCATCTATCAAAATGCGGGGGAAGAAGGGCAGGATCCGATGGTTCTGTTGAAACGGCTGGCTCGCTTCACTTTCGTTCCCGATATGATTCCAGAAATTCTTTCCAAAGCAACGGTCCCAGACGATGTCCTGGAAGCAAAAAAACAAAATCGGCATTCCATCTATTTTACAGGCAACGGTGTGCCTTTGACTCAGCAGTGGGTCTCGGTCCCTGACGAATTACGTTTTGTGAAAGTGTTTTACGAACTGGGCATCCGCATGATGCATCTGACCTACCAGCGTCGAAATATGATCGGCGATGGCTGTGGCGAAAAAAACGATGCGGGCTTGAGTGATTTCGGGCGATCTGTCATCAAAGAAATGAATCGCATTGGCGTGATTCCTGATTGTGCTCATTCCGGTTGGCAAACTTCTTTGGAGGCAGCCAAGGCTTCCGACAAACCGGTTGTTGCGAGCCATTCGATTTGCGGTGGGATTTTCCCGCACATTCGCAGCAAGCCAGATAACGTCATCAAAGCCATTGTTGATACAGGTGGCTTCATCGGGATTTGCTGTATTCCGCGATATTTGCGAGGCAAAGGAGATATCAATGCGCTGCTGGATCATATCGATTACGTGGCAAAGAAGTTTGGTGTTGATCACGTTGCAATAGGCACCGATGTTGCTTATGTATCCGCCAATCATTCCGCTGAAAGTAAAAAGATTCCTCGTCAACCACCAGCACGTGCAGAGTTTCGTTCGCTGTGGCCCAATGATGATTACGTAACCGATCCCGATGCAAATAAAAGCATCGCCTGGACTAACTGGCCACTGTTTACCGTTGGCCTTGTGCAGCGTGGTTATAACGATGAGCAGATTCAAAAAATCATTGGAGGCAACGTCATGCGAATCAATCGTGAAGCCATGAGTTGACGATTGGAAATCCCAGAGCATCATCTCATTAAATTGCAATGCTTTGCTATTCCTGAGTGGCAGGTTCTTCAGCACTGGCGGGGACGACAACGTTCTTTTCAGATTCGTTTTTTTCGTAATTCGCCCATTCGAATTCCTGTTCCTGATCGAGCATTCCAGGGATATCTGAGGATCGCTTTTGCTGGAGCTGCTGAGCCAGCGGGAACATATGAGGCTGAGCATAGTCTACGCTTGGTAAATCAGGTTCGAGATCTCGGTTTCTGTGACGGAAAATCAAGTTTCGAATTGGGTTACGAATTTTTGCTCCGGCGAACATATTGGTGTCGTAAATTGTTCCCGATTGAAATGGACCTGCTCCCATAAACCAAGACTCTTTAGACCGGCTGCGTTCGGATTGAACACCTGATTGCCAAACCGGTTCTCTGGATTCTCTGTGATAAGCAAAGACACTGATTTTAGCGGCCCCGATATGATGAACTTTCTTGGCAAGGGAAATTTCAGGAATTGTTGGTATCGCAGGAGCAGAAGGCACAAACGAAGAGGCTGCATTGNGCATGTTGTTAGCAGGGATGCCGTAACTGATTTCGTGCTGATCGGTCCCTAATGCACCGACACGGGCTTCGACAATGTAATCTGCTTCTTCCTTCGTGTCCTGCAACAAGCAATGGGCTGCCATGAGCTGCTGGCGTAGCGAGCTGATAATATAATTCCCATTAACAAAGCCGAACCCCTTAATGTCTTTAATGTATTGATGATCAAAATACACTTTTTGGCCAGCCAACGGGGAGAAGTTAATGTTAGTAATGACACGATCAACCGCATTGGAAGAAAGGAGTTGCTCGGTCCCCACTTGACGTACCGTTTTCCCACATCCGACCTGGAACAGGCAAGGAACAATGCTCATCACAAGCAAAAGGAATCGTCTTTGTAACATCCGGTTGGTCATCATATCCGGTTGGTCATCATATCCGGTTGGTCATCACAGAGGAGGAGAAAGCTAAGGGGTTGGAATTGCTTACCATTTGCTTAAACAAACAAAATGTAGCAAAAGAGGCGGGGCCGGGATTATAACAGCCCTGCATAGATCACCAAGAGGAACTATTCAAAGAGCCTTCCGGCGGTTTTGATTCCAGCTATTTGTAAGCGTTACAAGATAAGAAGACATTTCGAACGCGGCTGACCGTAATGAGTTGAGATGCGGCTTGGTTCGTAGGTTGTGGTTGAGTCTTTGCGAAACCCAGCGATTCAGGTCTCGGTTCTGCTTATAATCTCCATCAAAATAGGAGCTGGGATCTTACCTTAACCCAGCCCCCACACAGGTTACTGTCATGGAATTTGTCCGTTTCTATTTTCTACAAAGGCAGCCGAACAGGCCATCACTGACCCGGCTCGCCTTTGTTCTTTTAATGACGAAAATGACGTCTGCCAGTGAAGATCATAGCCATGCCGTGTTCGTTGGCTGCTTGAATGACTTCATCGTCTTTACGAGATCCACCCGGTTGAATCGCAGCGATGATTCCCGCAGCAGCTGCTTGATCGATTCCATCTCGAAACGGGAAGAATGCATCCGATGCAACAACACCGCCCTGACAACGATCTTCAGACTTTTTGGCAGCAATTTCAGCCGAATCGAGCCGACTCATTTGACCTGCTCCAACCCCAGTGATCATGCCCTGCTTCGCAAACACAATCGCATTCGATTTAACATGTTTGCACACCAGCCAGGCAAAACGCAAATCAATCAGTTCCTGTTCGGTCGGTTGTCTTTCTGTGACGACCTTCCAGTCATCTTCGGGATCGAGCAAGCTGTCACGATCTTGCACAAGCACTCCGCCAGAAACGCGTCGATAATCGAGCAAGCGACGAGCCGATGCATCTGGAATTTCACACTGCATCAAACGGACATTCTTTTTCCACTTCGGTACGGTAGTGAAAATCTTGAACGCTTCGTCATCGAACCCCGGAGCAATAACAGCTTCGATAAAGCGGCCCGGTTCGCACATTTTCTCAGCCGTCTCTGCATCAACAATTCTGTTCACGCCGATAATCGAACCGAATGCAGAAACGGGATCTCCTGCATAAGCATTAACAAAAGCAGTAGCTAAGTTGTCGTTGATTGCACAGCCGCAAGGGTTGTTGTGTTTGTTAATCGAAACAGCTGGCGAGTCGAATTCTGAAACCAGGTTAAATGCTGCATCCAAATCGAGCAGGTTATTATAAGAAAGCTCTTTCCCATTAAGCTGTTTTGCCCGGGCAACGGTTTGAGGGGCAGCATTTTCTTCAACATAAAATGCTGCTTGTTGATGCGGGTTTTCGCCGTATCGCAAAGAAGTCTTCTTCGTGAAAGATAGCTCCAGGGTATCGGGCCAAGTATCAGAATCTGCGGATTCTTGTGCGGCTGACGCCTGCTTAATTTTGTTGAAGTACTCAGAGATAGCCGTGTCGTACTTCGCAGTTTTTGTGTAAGCAGCCAATGCTAAGTCTCGACGAAACAGTTCGTCATAAGAACCATCTTTCATCGAATCCAAGACAGCATCGTACTGATTGGGATCGGTAATTACTCCCAGATATTTATGATTCTTCGCAGCAGAGCGGATCATACTTGGCCCGCCAATATCGATATTTTCAATCGCCTGCTCAACAGTGACATCGGGCTTTGCAACGGTTTCTTCGAATGGGTACAAGTTGCAGATGACAAACTGAAACGGAACGATGCCATGCTCTTCAATCGCCTGGGCATCAGCTGGCAGATCGGGGCGTCCGAGCAATCCGCCATGCACTTTGGGATGCAGAGTTTTGACACNTCCGTCCATAATTTCCGGGAAATTGGTGTACTCAGAAATATCCATCACCTGCAAGCCAGCGTCTTGAAGATGCTTTCGAGTTCCTCCGGTCGAAACGATNTCGTAACCCAAAAGTGCCAATTCACTGACAAAAGGCACCAGGCCTGATTTATCGCTGACACTGACAAGAATCCGTTTTTTTAATGAAGCTGTAGTCATTTTTTTCCGCTAATCATTCAATGGCTAAAATGTAGACTGGGGCTTGGCCCAACAAGTAATACCAAACTCAATTAATACTTGCGTGAAGCTATTGCTCGTGGCCTTGTACTGACAGGGACTTAGGGAACATTCAACTCGCAAACAAACAGGCGAATCGCATAAGCTGTTCTTTATCAGATCACCACTGCTTGCTTGTCCAGTAACGTGATTCCAAGATAAGAGCAAAGCCTGTGATGCTGGTATCCTACGCAAACTCGGTGTCGAAAAAAAGCGAGTTGATTCGCTATCACCAACCTACGAAAAATTTACCCACACTTCGGGGCTTTACCAACAAATACCACGTGAGCAGTAAGCCGACAGCTGCTNGTAACATGAAAAAGCACGCTAAAGCGTGAACTCCAACTCATCACCCTCGTAGCATCGTTACATAAGACAATCAAATCACCGAGCTAAATCGGGTAGCACAGACGATCCCGTCCAGGGTCGTCTGTGTTGCGTAGCAACCCGAGGAATTGACCAAAAATCGGGATGATAGAAGTAGCGATTCAGACTGGTCGTAAATCGTGCTTGTGTTTGAACTGATCCAGATAGATCAACAAAAAAACTCCCCGGGGGTCTTCGTGAGAAGAGCCGGGGAGTTCCGCTTCGGAACGTAAGCTTGAAAGTAATTCTCGGGGTTCCTGTGACCGAAGCTGTTTACTCAGACACAAAATGTCTGTGTTGAGTCACTTATACCAATTCCATTTTAAATAGCGAGACGTCAACAATCGTGGCCTTGAGGTGGAAAGGGTTTAGCGAAAATTCAACGCGATAACAAATATGCGAGTGCGTATTAGTTTTCGTCGCCGTAGAAGTGCGTCGATTCTTCGAACGTGAGTGGTTCGGGAGATGCTGCCGAAGTCATCCGAGCACGGAAGCGAAGATTTCCTTCAGTATTTCCGACCACATGCACACGGAAGGTTACAGTTTTCCCGGCTTTGACCATTCCCAGCGGTCGGAAAACAATCACATTGCCTTCGACAAGATGCTTGGTTGGTCCGTTAGCCGAAAGGAATTGAACGCCAGCAGGCAGTTCGCAGGAAAGCCCGACGTTACTGGCATCTGCTGATCCTTCGTTGGTGACCCGAATTTCGTAAGCAGTTTCGTTGCCCACTTCTACCGGATCGTCCAAATCGACAATGTCCATTACCAATGAAGGCGAACCTTGAACGCGTGTCATCAATTTCGAGTCTGTTGTTGATCCATGTTCGGAAGTTGTGCGAACGTAGTGGACGAACTCACCGATTTGAGTCGCTTTGAGTTTGACCTTAATTTCAGCAGATTTATTCGCATCAAGCCGCCCAACAAACCAACTGAGAATCCGAGTCGGAGCGTCATAACTTGCTCCACGGCTGGCAGAGATGAATTCAAAACCGTTAGGTACTTTGTGCATCAATCGGACATTGTTTGTCCCGACCGTGCCATCGTTTTTCACATTCAAAGTATAAGTGGCAGTGCGTCCTTTGTATCGCAAACCCGGTCCATTAATTTCGGCAACCAAACTCGGTGCAACAACAGTAATATCGACCTGTGCAGTTTGTAGTAAATTACCATCAGCCGTTGCACTGACCTGGATCGCTTGAGATCCNCCATCCACTGCAACCAATGCTAAACGAATGGTACGATCTTCACCAGGATTCAAAGAACCTAAATCCATCACCAGCTTTTCGCCACGTGGATGTTCCAGACCAGCTGGGATGAGGGCTTCGAGTCGGACATTTTTTGCGATGCCGTTACCAGGGTTGGAAATCGTTACAGATTGTGAAGCCGGGTCGCCAACAAGCACTTTCGCAGGCCCCTTGATTTTAAGGCCAAGCAGTGGCTCGCGAACAACAAAAGCTGATTGAACAGTCCCAGTGAAGTGGACCTTCGCGTTTGCAGCCAATGGACCTCGTTGAGAGGGAATCAGCTTAATTCGAATTCGTTTGGTTTGTCCTTGATCGAGATTTCCAAGAGTCCAGGAAGTGGACTCGGTTCCAGTATCTGGTTTCGGAGTGGCATCGATCAAGCGAACCGTTTCAGGAAAGTTTGTTTCCACAACGACTCCGTAAGCAGTGTTGTCTCCCGTGTTAGAGATGACCAGTTCACACTCACATTCCTGTCCAAGACTGATATCTGAAATCGCTTTCCATTCAATTTTCATACTTGGATTCTGAAATCCAGCTGTGTTAATTACGCCTTCAGTGGGACGCGATCTCTGTGGGCGTTGATTGAAAGTACGCCGGACAGGCTGACGATTAATTTGCAATGTCGCCTTGGGCATCACAGGGTTTCTTTGAGCAGGAAGCTTTAATTTTGTAGCAGGTTGTGCAGCAGAAACAGGAGTGACTAATTGATTGTTTCGACGAACTTTTCGGGCCCATGCGGGAAGCCCCGAAGTTTTTTTACCTTCCGTTTTCGCAGAAACAGGCAGGATCATGCTGGTCGTGTTATTGCCTGCTCGTTGTTGGTATCCCGCATTGATAATCGCAGGGCCATCATCGGTCACAGTAGCCGGGATCACCTGAACCCGATAAGGAGCATTTGATTGACGAAGTTTGTTCGCTTTTTCAATTGGAATCGGTGTTTGCCCTGCTTCCGCTTGCCCAAATAATTCGCTGTAATAGTTTTTCAGCTCGGCCTGGCTACCCGTTCGCTGGTAACGCTGGGGAATATTCGCAGCCGCTTTTTCAGCAGTTGCCGTTTCGGTTTTATCAGTTTTGGAAAAGATCTTAATTTCAGTCTTTTCTGGCACACTAAACGCTTGGGGTTCACCCAGATTTGGCGTAATACCCTGTGCAGAAAGTGCAGGCACGAGTCCACCGCATGTAATTGCGATAGCCAATAGCCCCAAACATTGCGTGCGGAACGCAAAGACAACCTCTCGGATAAACAAACCGCTCCGCATAACTGACTCCCTTACCGAAAAACAATTGACCTAAAAAAGACCAACACCACATAAAAAATGATGTTGTCTCTAGGTATCGGCTGGGGCGGTTATTCGGCTTCAGTAAAATAGGGGGAACCTGATGATTGTATGGATATTGCCAGCCACTGACTCAGCCACTTGCTTTTGGGCTTGTGGGAACCCTCTAAAAATAGAACCCCAGAGATTTTTGAAGACCGTTTAGTTATAAAGCGTAGGCTAAAACCCTCTCTAACTCCCCCTTCGTAAGGGGGAGAACCAATTTTGAGAGCAAAGTCACCAGGGCCATCACTGGCCCGGCTCGCCTGTTGAGCCAATCACCGCAGATGGAATAAGATGTACTCCAACTAGGTGCCTCGACGATTGCCAAATTGTTGAATTTGCAATCGTGTCGCCAAGTGGAACCCGTGCTGCATGGCGAGCGGTTGCAGCCAGATCATTTTTTCAACGAGGACTTCAGCTTCAATAGCCTGAGGCATCAGCCAAACATCCTGCCGGTTGATTTCAGGGAAGTCTTTCAGATATTCCAGAACATCTTCCACGTCTTCTTGCTGATCAATCACAAATTTGAATTGACACTTATACGATTCGAACAAAGCTCGAATTACATCCGGAGCATGTCTGCGTTTTTCGTGTTGAACGGACCAGATCGGATCGTTTTTTGGTGTGGAATTTTGGCGTTTGGGGCTGATTGACATCAGATCGATGGGCAAATCCTGGAATACGGTCCCTGCGGTTTCAATCGTGAGGAATCGATCCTGCATTTTCAGGGCAAGCACCAGCTCATTCAGTTCGGAAAATATCATCGGTTCGCCGCCGGTGATGACCACATGCGGATACCACCACTGGTTGACGGTTTCAGCAATTTCCGTGACCGACATCTGCGTGCCTTCTGGTGACCAGGAAGCATAAGGCGTGTCACAAAAATTGCATCGCAGGTTGCATCCAGAAAGTCGCACAAACACACTCGGCGTCCCGGTGTACTGCCCCTCTCCTTGAATCGATGCAAAAATTTCCGAAACCAACAAGAAATAAATCCCTGAATTGAAAAGCTAAAAAAGAAGATTGTCGTAGGGTACGCTATTGCGTACCGCCATGTGCCAACCTGGTTTGCTGGGTTACGTAAAAACTAACCCAGCCTACTGTCTGAATTTAAAAGGATATTTACCACAGAGACACCGAGGTCACAGAGAATCATTAAGGAGAAGGCCTGTTGTATACTCCGAATTCTTCTCAATGCTCTTTATGTTTTTTAATTTCATGAAAACCGAAAAGAGTAGGGGAACTTGTCTGCTCATCTCTGGGGGCTTCGCTCCGCTGCGTCCCCAGCCACCCCTAAGATATTTTAATTTCAGGGTACGCTATTGCGTACCACCATGCGCCAACCGGATTGCCGGGTTACGAGCCAACCACCGGGTTACCAAGTGTGCCCAGTTTTTCGATGGTCACTTCGACACGATCACCCGGTTTGAGAAACACGCGGGGGTCTCGTGCCATTCCGACACCAGCTGGCGTGCCTGTGAAAATGAGATCGCCTGGAACCAATGTCATCAAGGTTGTTAAATGAGCAATCAAGCGTTCCATTTTGAAGATTAGCTCAGATGTTGAACTGTCTTGCATCGTTTCGCCATTAAGTGTCAGGGAAATTGCAAGCTGATGAGGATCACCTACTTCGTCGCTGGTGACCAGATACGGCCCGATTGGTGCAAAGGTATCGGGAGTTTTTCCGAGTAACCACTGCCCGCCGGGACGTCCTTTTTGCCAGTCACGTGCAGAAACATCGTGACCGACCATATAACCAGCGACGTAATCGAGAGCATTTTCTTCAGAAACGTTTTTGGCTGGCTTTCCGATGACAGCGACCATTTCTGCTTCGTAATCGACTTGTGAAGAAGCTGCCGGCAAGACAATTGCATCTTCAGGACCAACAATGGTATTCGCGTACTTCCCGAAGCAAACCGGTTCGCTGGGAATTTCTGCGTTTGTTTCTCTGGCATGATCCCCGTAATTCAGGCCGATGCAAAGGACTTTTTGCGGTGCAGAAATTGGTGCTCGCAAATCACCGGAAATGAAAGTTTGTTTTTCCAAGCCGGTTGCCATCGCAGCGGCTGCAAGTTGAAGCCCGTCTGTTTGTTGAAGAATTTCGTGCAGCGATCCAGGCAAGCTCGCATCAACCGCGCACAAATCAACATACTGAGTTTGATCATCTTGTACGTTCACGCCGATCGGTTTCAGTCCAGCGTCTGTCTGCAACATGGCAAGTTTCATCTGATTGCTCTTTAATTTCTTAATGACANAAAAAGGAGCACAGACATTCGGTGTCTGTGCCGCTGATCCAACCACAGACAAGAATGCCTATGCTCCAAGACAACTTCGACTACAAGTAGATTCGCTAATTATTCTTCATGACATCTTCTGGCGGACCACCCATGATGTGGTAGCCAGCATCGACATGCAGGTTTTCGCCGGTGATGCCGCTGGCTTGATCGCTCAACAGCCACNTGCCTGCGTTACCAACTTCTGCCGGAGTGATGTTGCGTCGCATGGGGGAGAAGGTGGAGTACAGCTTCATCATTTGATCAAACTCACCCACAGCTGAAGAACTTAGCGTTTTCAATGGTCCCGCACTAACAGTGTTTACTCGCAGTCCTTCAGGGCCAAGTTCGTGTGCAAGATATTCGACTGTGCTTTCCAAAGCCGACTTGCAAACACCCATAATGTTGTAGCCCGGAATGACTTTTTCGCCGCCCAGGTAAGTGAGTGTGAGGAGGCTTCCACCTGGCTTGAGGATTTCACGGGCACGGTGTGCAACTGAAATCAAACTGTAGCAACTGATTTCCATGGACAACTTGAATCCCTCTCGGCTCACTCCGTGCACCGGACCTTTGAGGTCAACCAGCGGAGCGTATGCGATGGAATGCAGAACGAAATCGATTTCGCCGAATTCTTCTTTTGCCTTTGCGAACACAGCATCAAGGTGCTCATCGTTCTGGACATCGCAAGGCATGCTGAATTTTGCGAAATCATCGACCAGTTTTCGCAGGCGGCGTTCCATACGCGGGCGTTCTGGATCTTTATCCGGCAGATGCGTGAAGCCCATCTCGGCTCCTTCTTCTCGCAAACGCTGTGTAATTGCCCAAGCGATACTGTGATCGTTGGCAATTCCCAATACTAATCCTTTTTTACCTTTAAACAGTCCCATAACTTGTCTCTCCCGAAATCAATTGTCAGTGATCAAAATGTTATCTCTATTCCGTCGAAACGGCTGGAATTCTCGCATCTGTGCGTCCCAGAGTATCTTGACTCGCGTTTTGCTTCAAGCAGAGTAGGCTGATTGAAGCAAAACGGTCCTTGTTTGACTATAATTATGCGGTTTAATCAGATCATCAATGCAACAGGCAACATTAATGCGTACCGGGCCTTCGATTGAACATTCCTGGCAAACTAGCCAAGATAAGCACAGTTTGAGACAAACCGAGCGTTTGAAACGCCGACCATTTCCATTGAAGAAAAGAAAACAGAGCATGCTAGCACATATTGTATATTTCACGTTGAAAGACAATTCCGCCGAAGCCAAGCAGAGACTGGTTGATGCTTGTCATCGGTATCTCAAAGATCATCCGGGGGTCAGTTTCTTTGCAGCTGGGATTATGGGAGAAGAATTCGAGCGTGAAGTCAACGATAAAGATTACGATGTTTCGCTGCATGTGTACTTCGAAGACAAAGCTGCACACGATGTTTATCAAACCATTGACGATCATCTGACATTCATCGCAGAAAACAAAGAGAACTGGGAAAAAGTACGTGTATTCGATTCCTATGTCACTTCGTAGTTTGAGACTGCTACAAAACGGGTGAAGGGTGGCTGGGGTGCAAGTGAAACTTTGAATTTCCCCAAGGCTCTGTTTTCAGATTATGGATAGCATAAAGATAACGGTTCTGGCCCCAGAGCAAGAGACCTCTGGGGCCAGAACCATTCCTTGTCAGGTCAGTCAATTTTTGCATGGGTTGGTGATGATTACCGCAATGTCTCTTTTGCGCCCCAGCCACCCATCAATTGCCTTTGATTCCGGAAAATGATTTCATGTCAGAGCCACCTCCTTTGCCCCTTGAATCAGAAGTTGATTCGGTTTCAATTGCTGCATCGAAAAGTCAGTCCCAGGGACGGATTTTTCCGTGTGGGCAGTGCGGAGCTGATGTCGTTTTTCATATCGGCTCTCAACAGTTGAAGTGTCCGTATTGCAGCCACGAACAGCAATTGACGATTGATGGCGAAGAAGATTTACAGGAACGTGACTATCACGAGGAATTGCAGCGACTGCTGGAATTAAATAACGATCAGAGCGAGTCTCTCACCGGATTGCAGAAAGTTCACTGCGATGCCTGTAACGGCACAGTTGTTTTCGAAGCTGCTCAAACAAGTACTCATTGCCCGTACTGCAATTCGCCGATTCAGCTGGACCAGATTCACGAACACGAATCGCGAATTTCTCCTGATGGAGTTTTACCGTTTCAGATCACGCGAGAGCAGGCTCAACTGCGATTAGCCAAATGGGTGAAGTCGCTTTGGTTTGCTCCGAATGATTTCAAGAAACAGGGAGCCCAAGGCAAATTCAACGGCGTTTATCTTCCGTATTGGACGTTCGATTCTTTCACCGCAAATTCTTACCGCGGTCAACGAGGAGTCACGTACACGGTCACTGTCGGGACAGGGAAAAACCGCCGAACAGTTACTAAAGTTCGTTGGTATTCGGCTTCAGGTTCGTTCCAGCGATTTTTTGATGACGTGCTGATCCCTGCATCAACAGGGCTTTCTCCCAAGCTGACTCAAGGCATCGAACCGTGGCCACTACATAAAACTTTGCCCTTTACTCGTGAAGTACTTGCAGGTTATTTGGCTCGAACTTACGAAGTGGAACTGGATGACGGATTCATCAAGGCCAAAGATCGCATGGCAGATGCAATTCACAGTGACGTACGAAGACGCATCGGTGGAGATCGGCAACGGATTCATCACATCAATACAGATCACTCTGCGATCACGTTTAAGTATATGATTCTGCCTGTCTGGCTACTTTCCTATCGTTATAAAGGAAAGGTGTACCAACTGATGACCAATGCAGCGACAGGAAAAGTTGCTGGCAATCGCCCTTACAGTTGGTGGAAAATTGCAGGAGCAGTNCTGCTTGGCGGAGCTTTGGTCGCGGGACTTCTTTTTCTGTTTAGTCGATAAGAATATCAATAGGGTTTGAAATCCAGAGGATGCTGCGTATCATCATCTGTAGGTTTCACGCCCCACCCTCATNTAAATTTGTCCCAACCCCTGGAGTTTCCCATGCGTAATTTATGTCAATTGATCGTGCCGCTTGTGTGTTGTCAATGCTGCCTTTGCTATTCCGACTGTCGATGCCACGGAGATACCAATATGGCGTCAGCCGGAGGTGGTGGATCTGG
>JAESQE010000318.1 GCA_016765335.1 Planctomycetaceae bacterium | reverse complement strand
CTATCGAATTCTGCTGCCTGAATTGCTCGATGGCGAGTTGATCAATTTGCCCGTGAGCTGCGAGCTGATTTTTCATTAGATTTTTTTGTTCAAGATCTGCATGTTCCCAAAGGTCGGAGAATTGCATCGCAGGTTCTGTTCCCAGCTGATGGCCTTCCACAACTTCCAGCAGATACACGGTGCGGTCTCCAGAATCGAAGCGTGATTCCACTTTGCAATCGAAAGCTGCAACCGCATCTGAAAGAATCGGAGCACCGGTGGCCCAATGAGTGATTTGAAATCCCGCCAGTTTATCGATTTGTTTTCCCGAACAGGTTCCCAGTCTTTGAACCTCATTAACAGATTGCTTGCTAAACAGATGCAACGCACAACAACCTGAATTTTCGATGAGCGTCCAAGTATGATGATGCTTGGCAATTCCGATCAGAAATCTTGGGCAATCCTTCACAATCGATATATTAGAAACAAAAGTTGCAATCAGACCTCCATGCCCGTTTTCGTCTTTTGACGTGACGACCCACAGGACCGGATCGATCAATTGCAACGCTTCTTTAATTTGCTCGGGCTTAGTTTGGGGCATAATATTTCTCTGGAAGAGTCAAAAGGGAACCTCTCTTAATTCAAAAGACATTGCTTGGCGGAGGGTAGACATTCTTGTCTGCCTTAATGAAGGCATGCCCTAACGACACAGACAGGAATGTCTGTGCCCCTGTGTGGGAATGTCTGTGCTCCTTTTGAATTGATAGAGGTTCCCAAAACTGAAAGCTCGCCAAGCAGAATGATGCAAATTTCAACAGAAACTAAGAAGAGGCGACCTGCTTCTGTTTTCTGAGCTAGATTTGAGTGAATTCCCGTTTTCTCACAAGTTGACGGTCGAAATCGATGGTCTGTTACAACCAATCTAACAGGAAACAGTGGCTCAATAAAGTCGCAGACAGACCGTTGATATCACGAGTGATACAAACTTGGAATTCTTCGAAATAATGGAATTAAAGATACAAGTTAAGGAAAAACAAGAATGCCTCCAGCACCACCAAGAAATTCACGTTCTTCAGTTTTCTCTCAAGATGACTTTGAAGTTCTGAAAACACTTATTCATAGCAAGTTGGTCGACAAACTGGATCTGTCTAAATTGGGAGATTTAGAAGGAGATACACTTCGTCGCGAAATTCGCCTTGTTGTTGAGCATTTGTGCGATACCGAAAATCCGCTGCTGAACCGATCCGAGCGAGAGCGTCTGATCGAAGAAGTTCTTGACGAAACATTCGGTTTTGGCCCATTAGAAGTCTTGATGAAGATGGACGATGTTGCGGACATCATGATCAATGGCCCCAAGNATGTTTTTGTCGAAAAAGCAGGGAAAATTCTAAAATCTGATGTAACATTTCGAGACAACGAACATCTGTTACAAATTCTGGATCGAATTGTTTCTCGTGTTGGTCGCCGTATTGACGAAACAAGTCCGATGTGTGATGCGAGGCTACCCGATGGCTCTCGTTTGAACGCGATCATCCCGCCTTTGGCATTGGATGGTCCGTCATTGACGATCCGAAAATTTGGTTCTGAGCCTCTTAACCTGGAAAAACTGATTGGCTTTGGTGCCTTCACTCCCGAGATGGTTATGTTTCTTGAAGGGGCAACCAAAGCTCGATTGAATATGATCATTTCAGGTGGTACCGGTTCGGGAAAAACGACACTCCTTAACACACTTTCCAGTTTCATCCAGAACGACCATCGAGTGATTACAATCGAAGATGCAGCTGAACTTCAGTTGCAGCAAGAACACGTTCTCCGCCTGGAAACGCGGCCTCCAAATATCGAAGGCAAAGGACGTGTCACTGCAACTGATTTGGTAAAGAATGCTCTGCGAATGCGACCAGACCGAATTATTATTGGAGAATGCCGTGGTTCTGAAACACTCGATATGCTCCAGGCAATGAATACAGGTCATGATGGATCTTTAACGACGGTACATGCAAACNATCCTCGCGATTCTGTTTCACGAATGGAAACCATGATTGCGATGGGAGGGATCGAACTACCGATCAAGGCGATTCGTCAGCAGTTCAGTTCCGCTGTCGATATTATTATTCAGGCAAGTCGCTTACAAGGCGGCCCACGAAAAATAACACACATCACTGAAGTACTAAATATGGAACAAGACACCATCATTATGCAGGACATCTTTTTGTTTGTGCAAGATGGGATTGATGAAGAAGGTCGTGCTCACGGTCACTTTGAAGCCACTGGAGTACGTCCTGCCTGCATGGAGCGACTGGAAGCTGCCGGAGTGAGACTTCCTCAGAACCTGTTTGCAGCTCGGATGATGTAAGCCGATTGTAAATTTAAATATGCCAGACAATGTCTGCCGTATCGTTAGTGATGGGAATCTCTAAAAATTGAATTTCAATACTTCATTAAAGACAGNTTGATTATAAAAGTAGATTAAAAACCCCCTCTCACTCCCCCCTTCGTCAGGGGGAGAACTAATTCCCAGAGGTTCCCTAATATAAATAGCATGATAGTTGTAAAAAAAAGAGGTGTCTTATGGACCCGATGATCATTATGGTTGCTGTATTTGCCGCAGTTGTCACTGCCGTGGGAGCAATCCTTCTGATAATGAAGGATTACAGTGCAACCACAGCTGAATCTCGACTCGATATTCTGACTGGTCAAAAGACACCGGAAGAAGTTGCAGAAAAAAGAATTCTCAAGCAAGAAATGCTTAAAGAGGGTGTCGGGGGATTATCCAGTCTGCTGCGTCGTTTGACCTCTGGGTTTGGCAACCTGCCTTTATTTTTCGAACAAGCCGACTCCCCAATCGGCATTGAAGTCTTTGCTATCATTTCGGTGGTTTTGGGGGTCGTTGGTGTAGGAGTGGGAGTCATAACTCAGGCACCGCCTCCCATGTATCCAGTTTTCGCATTGATGCTGGCATCGCTGCCGATTATGTGGTTGAGATTTCGCAGAAAACGGAGAATGGCCAAATTTGCGCAGCATCTCCCTGATGCATTAGAGTTGATTGCCCGTGCTCTTCGTTCCGGGCACAGCCTGGCTTCGGGGCTACAGGTTGTCGTTCAAGAAATGCCAGACCCTATTTCCCACGAATTTGCAATGGCTTACGAAGAACAAAATCTGGGGATTCCGATTGATGTCGCACTCAAAAATGTATTTCGCAGGATGCCAAACTTTGACTTCAAATTCTTCGCCACAGCAGTCACAATCCAGAGACAATCTGGAGGCGACCTGGCAGAAATTCTTGATAAAATTGGTCACATCATTCGAGAACGTTTTCGGATTTTAGGACAAGTGCAAGCTCTGACTGGCGAAGGCCGAATCAGTGGTATTGTACTCATGGCGATGCCTGTGGTTCTGTTTTTTGTGATGTACTACCTCAACAAGGAATACATCATGTTGCTTTTCACTGAAGAAATAGGCCGCCAGATGATTGCAGTGGCAGTTTTTCTCCAGATTCTTGGGGCATACACNATTAAGAAGATTATTGAAATCAAAGTTTGAGTTCGTTTACATTGTTCATGTTGATTGTTGCTGAGCTGGAAGACGAGGAGACATTATGGATCCCATTCAACTATTNCCTTATGCCATCTTTGGTGGTATCAGTGCCCTGATCTGGTTTGTCGTCAGTATGTTGGACGGCAAAAAAGNTCGTACCGCAGAACGTTTAGAGGAAATCCACGATCCGTCTCGACGATTGAATCCCGGTGAAGCAGATTCAGAAGGCGTCAGTGGAATGCTTGGCAAAGCAGCCCCAGCACTTTCAAAAGCGCTCAAGCCCAAAACAGAACTCGAAGAAAGCGTTCTCAAAATCCGCTTGGCAAATGCAGGATTCAATTCGCCTAATGCTCCTCAGTTTTACTTAGCAATGAAGTTCCTTGCGATGATCGTCGGTGTGCTGATCGGCTCAGCGACTGGATTTTATTTTTGGGGAATGACGCAAAACGGTTGGACGGCGTTGGCCGTTGGAGCGGGGCTGGGATTCTATCTGCCAGAATTGATTCTGGCGTATCTCAAAATGAAACGGACATCAGAAATTTTTCTTTCAATGCCTGATGCGTTGGATCTACTTGTTGTTTGTGTCGAATCCGGACTGGGACTCGATGCCGGATTAAGACGCGTTGCAGAAGAATTATACGAGACCGCACCAAGTATTTGCGATGAATTCAATCTGTGCAACTTTCAGTTGCAAATGGGACGACTACGCAGAGAAGTGCTACACGACATGGGTATTCGAACCGGAGTTGATGACATGAAAGCTTTGGCTGCGATTCTCATCCAGGCAGATCGGTTTGGCTCTTCGATTGCTCAGGCATTGCGGGTACAATCCGACAGCATGCGTGTGAAACGTATGCAAATGGCAGAAGAAAAAGCACAAAAAACAGCAGTGCAAATGATCTTTCCACTCGTACTTTTCATCTTTCCTGGAATTTTTGTCATCCTTGTTGGACCAGCTGCAATTACCATGATGGATAGCCTGCTGGCGATGTAGATCCAGGGCAGATCGGTCAGACACTGATCGTATGATACCTTAATGTATAGGGATTGCTCAGTAATTTACTGCACGAGAATCTGTTGTAGGACCGAGTTTATCGATTCCGCAGAAATAAATAACGAATTCCTCAGCTGAACCGACAAAACACCCTTGATCTTCCAAGCAGTAGTAAACAAAAATAGACATTCCCAATTTATCTGTTTCTCAGAGAATATTGGGCTGATAATAAATTGAAATTGCAGTTCTATTTTCAATCTAAAACAAGTGTTAATACCGATCTTATTTTTTATACAATAATAGCTCTTTCCAAATTGTGACTGCCCTTACTTTACCCAAAGGACAGTTCATCGAAACTAGGAAGAGAATCCGTCCAAAACCGTACAGACCACCAATCCTATGACTGTATTGATCACCGCCTGCCCGAAATGTAAAACTCTGGTTCTAGACGACACAACAATGTGCCCCAGTTGCCATCATGTGTTGAAAGAGGGCTTCGAACATCTCGCTGCGCTTTATGTTGCTACTGATGATAAATATGATGGCAGCAAAGACGTATCCTGCTTGGAATGCGATGCAAAAAACCGTGACGGTTTGGTTCGCTGTTGGCAATGCGGTGCGTTTCTTCGCGAAGAAATCAAAAACGCCTACCAGGAAATGAAATCGCATCCTGTGCCAGCCGAGCTGGTCGATCCCAATTTGCAACAAGACGGGACAACAGAAACAGCTGATCAAATCGAAGATGCGGGTGACGATTTCGAATTGTCAGAAGATGTCAGTATGTTCCAGGCCGATGAAGGTTGGTTCCCAGATTCTGAGCAACAAGCCCCTGAAGTAGATCAAGACTCTGATGATGAGGACGAGGAGGAAGATCTCTTCGATCTGGCTGTCACTGAAGAAAAAGAAACAGGATCTAAGGCTGGAAAGAAAGCTTCCAGGCAAAAAAGTTTTCTAGTCAAAGGGCCGTGTGGCTCCTGTAAAATTCGAGTCCAGAATTATCATCAGGGAAAAATCGGTAGTTGCCCGAAATGCTCGTTACCTTTTATGGTCCCCGTTATTACGCCCCCCAAAACGAAGACAAAGAAAAAAGAGAATGCCGAAGCTGCTTCTCTTCCTGAAAATCTGCTCCTGACATCTGCCAAATGGCATGAAATAATCGAAAAGAAATTCAAACCTAAAAAGAATATGCTGAAAGGCAAAGGAGAGAATGTTGACATCATTCGCCATGAAGAAGGACTGCTGTTTGCCTGGTCAGAGAAAAAAGGCTTAGCAGGCGTCTCAGCTGCTCAGACAGAAAAAACGCGTGGCGAAATTGCAGGACACATTCTGGCAAGCAAACCTTTGGATAAACTTCCAGCCAGCCGATCAGAACTGATCCCCATCGAACTGTTACAACAGATTCGGTTCGCCTGGCCATCCACTGAAGAGAACACCGTTGAAGATAGTTCTCAAGAAAAAGATTCAGCACAACAAGACACAACAGAAGAAAATGCCGAAGGCCACTTTTTAGCTGGCGTCCCGGCTTTTGGGGAGACAGCAATTGTGCTGGAAATCC
This sequence comes from Planctomycetaceae bacterium, assembly GCA_016765335.1. Lineage (GTDB taxonomy): Bacteria > Planctomycetota > Planctomycetia > Planctomycetales > Planctomycetaceae > Rubinisphaera. The sequence continues at coordinate 928 of JAESQE010000318.1, read as the reverse complement.
CGATGCTGCCTCTGGCTCCTGAATCTGATTCGGAAACCGAACCAGCGCATCCTGGAATTAAACAGACCAAGAAAAAGCCAAAAAAGGTGAAGAGGAGGAGAAGAGAAAAGCCGCCCGAAGAACCGCCGACTCGGTGCCTGTCACTTTCACTGACGCAATACCGGAAGCTTCGCAGTTGGCTCGAAGAAATGACAGGGCAATCAGATTTCCTTGTGCAGGAAACGATCCCACTGGAGGATCTTACCCAGCAACTGAAATGCGAACTGAGTGAAGCAGAATTTGATGTTCTGGTTTGGCCCGAGTTATACCAGGACGATCCTACCATCGAGACAACAGTTGTTGGCTGGGCGTGCCAGTGCAATGATGTTTTTATCACCGAGCAAGCACGAGAAGAGCAGAAGTTTGGGGGCAAAAAACCAGCAGGCTTAGCAAAGGCCAAGTGCCCTCAATGCGAACAAAAGTTCGGACAGAATCCGCTCTACCATTTAACTTCTGTCGTGGCTCCACCAACTGAGCCGGAACAGGAACCCTCTACCAAAGAGACTCCAGAAGAACCAAAAGCCAGCAAGGATTCTGCCAAGCAAACCACGAAAAAGAAACCAAAGAAGAAAAGTTCTTTTGCAGGGATGTTTGGGAAGAAGAAAAAGACGGCTGATTCGGATTCAACAGAGTCATAAGCCGCATTTCGCTTCAAATCGTTCAAAAAGATCCTCTGGACGCTAAGTTACTGGCGATGTTTATGAAAGAGCATTGCCAGTAACTGCGACAATGGCAACTTGATGACTCGTCAGAGACTCTCAGTATTCGGGACTTCGCCGCAAACTGGTTGATGAGCGAAAAAGGCTTGTTTCCAAGATGCAAAGTACTTTGATACGCATTCGCATATTTGTTTGCGCGTTGAACATTCCCTAAGTCCTTGTCAGTACAA
>JAESQE010000317.1 GCA_016765335.1 Planctomycetaceae bacterium | reverse complement strand
TGAGTGAAAGAGAACCTCTGAAAATTGGTTCTCCCCCTTACGAAGGGGGAGTTAGAGGGGGTTTTNGCAAGANGTANATTATGGGAACCTCTATTAATTCAAAAAGACATTGNGAGCGGAGGGTAAGGCATTTTTGTCTGCCTTAAATTAAGGCATGGTCAAACGACACAGACAGGAATGTCTGTGCCCACTGTTTGGGAATGTCTGTGCCCCATTTGAATTAATAGAGGTTCGCTAAACAACAGCCCGGAAAGTCTACCCTGCGTTAATGTGGGGGCTTCCCGAGGATTTGATACGGATAATAATCACATGGCCGGGNCCGAGGAAATTCAGCAGCCGAAATATGTTGATTTCGGCGAGTACATTCTGTTTCAAGTTCGACGGACTCAGCAACTGATCCGACAAGCCGACGTGATGCTGCTTGCTGTGACAGCTGTTTCGATCATATTGTTTGTGCTGCTCGGTTTTATCTTGCTTGATCACTGGGCGTTTTCTCAGGGGCTGACTCAGTCAATGCGTTGGCTCGGGTTTGTGGGAGTCACTGGCTGTCTCGTCGGAGCGATTGTCTATTATTTTTTGACCATCGCAGGGAAAACAGTCACGCGATTATTTGCTGCACGAACACTCGAAAAAGCGGACCAGGGTTTCGATAATAATTTGTTGACTCTGATTGATCTGGAGTCTCACGAAAAACAGACATCGACTTTGATACGAAATAGTTTGGAGAAACGAGCAGCGTTGACGTTGAACGATTTAGATGTCGATCATGCGATTGATCGACAAGAATTATTGCGACGGTTGTATGCACTATTAATCGGAACGGTTCTCCTGTTTGGCTACGCATTTTTAACTCCCAAAAGTGCGNCGGATTCCATTTGGCGTATTCTTTTTCCCTGGACCACAGCTGCGGCTCCGACTACAACTCGAATTTTTGATGTCGAACCAGGAAGCCTGACAGTCACCAGTGGATCTCATGTTGAAGTTTCAGCTTACATTGATGGTCAAATCCCCGACGCGATTTGGCTTGTGTATTCGACAGAAGACCGCAGACTGATTGATGAACGTGTGCAACTTCGAGAGACTGAAGATGGGTTGGGCAAGTTTGTCGGCGTGATTACTGGCGAAAATGGACGTGGCGTCGATCAGCCGACCAGTTATTACCTGCTTGCAGGGGATGGGCGTTCTCCAGAATATCAAATTTCGGTGCGTCCTGCTCCTCATACCAGTATTCGTGAAGTTCGAATCACTCCGCCAGCCTACACCAAGCGAGCAGCACGAACTCAGCAGAACGGTTCACTTGATGCGATTGAAGGTTCTGAAGTTGTGCTTTCCGCTGAATCGAGTCTGCCGATTTCTAAAGCGTGGATTCAATTGTACGACACGGAAGATCCGAGTAGTCGTAGCGGTCTGCTTCCGTTGACGATCGAGCAAGAGACTCAAATTACAGGCAACTGGCCATTACGTATTCGCGACGATGGCACCTACCCCCGGTTTTATCGCATCGAGTGCGAAACCAAACAAGGTTCGCGAGACCCTTCGCCGCCATTGCATGCGATATTAATTCGAGCAGATGAACGGCCCGAGGTGAATTTGATAGACCCGACTGCGGATTTGGTGCGCCCGATCAATGTGACAGTCCCTTTGTTGATCGAAGCTTTTGACCCCGACTTTTTACTCACCGGGTTATCTGTTCAAATTGAAAAACAAGGTCAGATAATTGCTAGTGAATTGATTGATGCAAAAGACAGACAGTCGATTCGTACCCGGTATCCATTGGAGCTTAAGCGTTTGCCTATCGAACCGGGCGATGAAATTTCTTATTGGGTAGAAGCTCGCGATAACCGGGAACCGCATCCGAATCGAAGAAATACTTCGAAACTTCGCATTCGAATTACAGCACCGGTTTCTCAGGAGCAAGCTGAAAAACAAGAACAGGAAGATCTGGAAAAACAGAAAGAGATTGAAAAACAACGCGAGCAAGATCAGCAGGATTCTGCTGATCAAGAGCCGGACGAAGAAGACAACATGCCAGAGGATTCTCAGGACGGCACAGAAGATTCGATGGATGACAGTGATTCCGGGAAGCAAGGGGATTCGGACAGCAGCGAGGAATCAGAAAACAGCGATCCTTCTGGTGATCAAGGCAAAGATTCTCAGAAGAATAAGAAACAAAAACCGAATGAACCGGGCGAACAACCTGAGCCAGGGGACCAACCGGGAGATGATACAAAGCCGAAAAATGAAACGAAACCCGGTGAAGAATCGAAACCCGATGAAGAATCTAAGCCAGATCAAACCGATGCAGAACAGAAAAAAACCAACAAGCCGAAGTACAGCCCGGATGGCGAAGATGACGACCGCGTTCTGGAAAGAATGATTGAGAAGCTGGAGGACAAGCAAAAAAAAGAGGATCAGCAGAATCAGGAATCTGAAAAGAACGAAGAGAATAATCAGACTCCGCCAGATCCTAATAAGAACCCGCCAGATGATCAGACGATGCCCAAGGATGAATCTCCNAAGCCGCCGGCTGAAAAGAATGAGGAGAGAAACCCCAAAGATGAAATGACTGATCAGGAACAGCCCGAGGAGAATAATCAATCTGATAAAAACGAAACCCCTGCAAAGGAAAAAGAATCCAATCCGCCGGGACAAACACCGGATGAAGAAGGGGATATGCCGGGCGATGGCGAGGAATCCTTAAGTGACAAACCTTCGGATTCTCCAGATAAAAACAATAAGCCTGGACCAGGGAATATGCCCGATCCCGATGGGGAACCGAACGGGAAAGATCCTCGCAAGCCGATGCCAGACGAAATTCCTGAAGGGAAAATGCAGCCAGCGGAAAAACCTGGGGATGGCGAATCAACTCCCGGTAACGGCGATGAAGAAGGACCAACCGAAAAAGCACCAGGGGACGGGAGCAAGCCCCCCGTTTCAAAGAATTCTCCTGAAGATATGAAATCTTCCGACCCTACCAAATCGGGAAAACCGGGAGATGGTTCTTCCGATTCTCAGCCGAAGAGTGAAAACTCATCTAATGACAAAGACAGCGACAAGCCGTCTCAAAACAAACCGGGGAAACCGGGGACCAAGCCGGCCAGTAAGCAGGACAAGAATAGCCAAAAACCTACGCAAGAAACGGACAAGCCGGGAGGGAAACCATCAGAGGAAAGTAAATCGGAGGACAAACCTTCTGAAATGAAACAGGATTCGAAGGAGAATAAACCGTCGGATGATTCGTCCTCGGAAAAGCAAGAAAGCAAGGACGATAATCAAGGCAAAAAGCCTGGGGAAAAATCGGATAAATCGAGTGACGGCGACGGAGATAGTAAAAGCCAGGGCAAGGATATGGGGAAAAGTGAAAGCCAAGGCCCAGCTAATGGCCCTGGGAAAGCCAAAGACGGAGGACAAGGCGGAGGTGATCCCACGAGTAGTGCGCCAGAAGGTAAGGAAACTGAAGAGCATGGCGACGGTGGTAGTGGGGAAGGGGAGCCGAAGAAACCAGCTACTCCTTCAACTGACCAGGGGAAAAAGGAGACTAGCAAGCAGGAAAGCGAATATTCATTGGAGGATCGCAAAAAAGCAGCTGAGCTTGTGCTGAACGAACTGGAAGAGGAACTCAAGCGAGGCGAAGTGGATTCTGAGTTGCTCAAAGAACTGGGCTGGGATCAGGACAATTTGAAGCAGTTTCAGCAGCGATTGGCGGACTACTTGCGTCATCAAAAAGATGATGGCCAGCCAGATCTCAAAGAGAAGCAATTCGAAGAAATGTTGAAGAACATGCAATTAACCAATACACGTAAAAAACGTGTTGGAAGCGAAACCGGAACAGGTGCTTCCGATGGATTTGCTCCTGTGATTACGCCTGCTCCGGCTGAGTATCGAGACATTGGCCGGGCGTTTCGAAAGAGTTTATCGGAATCTCAGAACAAGCCCTCTCAAAACAAGTGACCTGGACTGATGGTTTCTGGCTGTGCAGTTATTGCATCCGCTTTTCTTCTCTTGACGGCAGCCAAGGGGATGGGTTAATAAAATTCTCCCCTCTGTTTCCTCACCCCCGTATTTTTGATCAGATGTCGATTTTCTAATCGACATCTGATCCACTTCAATTGTTCGCTAATAGCGTTCCCCTGGCAAATTGTAGCATGTCTAGACACTTCTCATCGGGCAATCGATCTGTTTCCGTACTGAGTTGCTTTATCGCAGCTTTGTTTGGTGTTGCCTTCGAAGCGGCGGAATTGGAAGCACAGTCTGAAGTCTATTCCCGTTTTCGGGTGCTTTCGTCCGAAGAGCCTGGTGAGCAACTCATTACGCCAATGAATTATCATTCAGAAGTTGGGAAAAGTTCTGCTTCTAATCAGCCGGTTTGGTTTGCGGGAAAAATCGACGATATGGGAGGCGGTTGGACTCAGGAGTTTGAGCCATCTGAAAACCCAAGAGCGTTGGAGACTAAGTCTGATTATTCTATCGTTCCCTTGGTTGAGAATGATTTATTAAAGCGTGAACAGTTTTTAGCACAATTATCTCTCGATGCAAATCAGCTGGCGGCATATCAGGACGATTCTTCGATTGTTGGTCGAGCACTCAGTGATGTGGAGCAACAGCAAGACGAACCGTCCGCAGTGCCTGAAAACTTATTGGAAAAACCATGCCCGGATTGTGAACCTGTTTCTTGGATTGCCTGGAAGTCAACAACTGTTTCTGGCTCCTGGCTGCCCGGCACTGAAGATCGGCTTGGGAGAACGACATTCAATTTGAGTGCGAAAATTGTATTCCCAAAATTTCAGCTCGCGACAATCACGCCCGCGTATCAAATGTACTTTCTGAATGGACCGCAGCAAACCGATATTCCCAGTACATTGTATTATACATCGGTAAATTTGACAGGGTACATTCCGTTTTCAGACCGTTGGATTGGTCGAGTGAGTGTTGCCCCCGGAGTTGCCAGCGATTTTCAGACCGGAAGTTCTAAGCAATTTCGAATCGTTGGGGTCGGCCTGATGATTTTTAAGCAATCGGAAAAACTGCAATGGACGTTCGGGGTCGCTTATTTGGATCGAGATGATATCGCGTTGTTGCCTTTGGCTGGTATTAGTTGGACTCCCAATGATAAGACTCATTTCGATTTTATCTTCCCGAGGCCGCGACTGAAATGGCAGCTATCAAAATCGAGTGAGCATGAAAAATGGGGATACATCGGAGCAGAGTTCGGCGGAGGTTCCTGGGCCATTGATCGCAGCGATGGCGTAGAGGATGTGGTTGTGATACGCGAATATCAGATGCTCGCAGGTATCGAGTATAAGCTTCCGGAGAGTCGCAGCTGGTTTTGGGAGACGGGGATTGTCTTGGGCCGAAGTGTTGAATACTCCTCCGGGCTGGGTGATTACAAGCCCCCTGCAACATTTGTGCTAAGTGGCGGATTGACATACTAAGAGAAATTCTGGAAATCGAATTCCAGGGTTTCTAAAGACAGTTTAATCGTAAAAAGGTAAGTTAAACATCCTCAAGTAGTCCAACTAGCGTTAAAGATCAGCCATTTGGGTAGAGGCTTTTGAAGTCCCGGTTGGGAACGAATAAAAACGGATGGGTTTCATTTTACCACAGAGGCACAGAGAACACCGAGTTAAAAAACCAGATGTAAAACAGGCAATATAACTCAAGTAATATACTGTCTCGTTTTGCGATGAAATAAGAATTACTTGTGTTTTTCTCTGAGGCCTCTGTGTCTCTGTGGTTTATTCTAGTTTGATACGGGCTACGCTGGGTGAGAACGAATTTTTTAGGGTTCCAGTTAAGCGATCAAAGCGACATCAAGCTTATTACATCGCATTTTTGATACGCATTTGTGAATTAGTCGCTAGGATGTTCGATGAGTTCCAAGGCTTCTTGTTTGGTGTGAATTTGTTCGTCGAGTTGTGCATTACGAATTTGATTGAGCAGTTCTGCAAACTGTTTTCCGGGCTTCCTGCCGGTCGCGATGAGGTCTTTTCCGGTCACTAAAGGGGCGGGGGCAATTCGCTTCTGGGGAGTGTTTTTCAGGTATTGCTGACAAAACTGAAAATCGAGCGGCTGCTTATCTTTGATGGTTGCTTTTAATCGAGTCAGTTCCAGTAATCGTTGGGTCTGTGGATGCGATAAAAGTGGTTTGAGCTGATGCAAAGCGAGTTGATCGGCTTGGTCCAGGCCGGATTGGTGTTTGACGAGCCAGTCGATGCAATCTGTTTGTTGATTGGAAAGCTTCAGAGATTTGCAAAAAGTTTTTGCTGCCAACGGTTGGTCAGCTGAATTCAATTCCCGCAGTAAAATTGCATAGCAAATCTGAAAATCTTGTAGCTGCATCTGTTCGAAATATCGAAAGGTATCTTGCTGAAATGTATTGCTGTTCCAACTGGTTTCCAGCTCGGCAAACAGAACGCGAAAAAGTCCCAGGGAATCGATCAGCTTTAATGCAAAAGCTCGATTGGGGTCAGCAAACATTTTTCGTAATTCTTCGCTGATGCGTTCTTTACTGACCACCGGGATTTGTGGAGCCATTTCGCGAATGGCCTCGGCTGTTTTTTGATCCAGTTGAAATTGGAACCGGGAAGTGAACCGGATGCAGCGCAGCATCCGCAGCTTGTCTTCCTGGATTCGTGTTTTGGGGTTGCCAATTGCTCGGATGATTTTTTGTTCTAAATCTTTTTGACCACCCACGTAATCCAGTAATTGATCGGTCAGTGGATCGTAAAATAAGCCGTTGATTGTCAGGTCTCGTCTTTGAGCATCTTCTTCGGCGGTGCTGAATTGGACAGAGTCGGGACGCCTGCCATCTGATGTGAGGCTGTCTTGGCGAAATGTTGCAACTTCAACCTGACCGAATTGTTTGCCGGGACCGAGTACGACGATAACACCAAAACTTTCTCCCACAGCTAAAGTGT
>JAESQE010000316.1 GCA_016765335.1 Planctomycetaceae bacterium | reverse complement strand
TTCCGCGGATGACGCTTTGAACCGCGAACTGAGTACGCTACTGATTTATTTGAGTTCCGAAACTATTAGCCAAAAACTGGTTGCCGAACTGAATAAAGAGCGGGATTCGAGCGAATCTCAAATGAGCGATTTGCTTGCCCGGAATCGAGGATACGGCGGTGCAATCGCAGGCATGATTGCGAATCAACCCGACCTGCAACAAATTCATTATGCGTTTGTCTTGAGGAATTTGAAAAAGAACTGGTCGATAACTGATCGCATCGCGTATTTCGAGTGGTTCCAAAAAGCTGCCCAGTGGAGTGGTGGCAACAGTTACCGCAAATTCCTGCAAAACTTTGAAGACGAAGCTTACTTGAACGCAACCGACCAGGAGCGATTGGCCATTGAAGCAGCCGGTGCCAGAAAACCGTATGCGGTTCCAGAACTACCCAAAGCAGCAGGTCCAGGCAAAGCTTGGACTTTGGAAGAAGTTCGAAGCCTGGTCGAAACAAAATTGAAACAGGGGCGCGACTTCGAAAATGGTGAGAAGATGTTTGCAGCGACACGTTGTATTGTCTGTCACCGATTCAATGGCGATGGCGGTGCGACCGGTCCTGATTTGACTCAACTGGCAGGTCGTTTCAACCTGAAAGACCTGACCGAAGCGATCATGGATCCCAGCAAGGTTATATCAGATCAATATCGTGCGATGCAGGTCGTCACCGAGGAAGGGAAATCATACGTAGGAAGAATCATCAGCGAGACAGATGAGCAAATTACGCTGCTGATTGACCCTGAAGATTCCACCAAAATTATTGATATCCCCAAAGAGAGCATCGACGAATTGCTGCCTTCGCAAACTTCGCTGATGCCTAAGGATCTCCTCAAACCCTTAAACGAAAATGAAGTCCTGGACTTGCTCGCCTACCTGCTCTCACGAGGCAACGCCCAAGACCCAATGTTCAAAAAGTAATGTAGTATAAAGTGTTGTCATATTAAAAATGGAGCACAGACATTCCTGTCTGTGTTTTCAAGCCGGGTGTTTCAGACACCCGGCTTTTTTTACATTCACTTCACAACCGGGGCAACCACTTTGGAGGCGTGTTTGTTGTTGTGGTAGATTGTGTTTTCGGCGATCACTTTTTCGTCTGGGGTTTCGATGGTTAGTGGCTTGCCGGTGTTGGGGTTTGGTTCATAAAAGGGGGCACCGGTGCTGGCGATGGTGACTCGAATGCGGTGGCCTTTGTTGAAGATCTGACTGAGCCAGCCGACGTTGAAAGCNACTTTGCTGATCTTTCCCGGTTCGAGCAGTTTTTCCTGTTCGAAGCCGTCCCGAAAACGCGTTCGGCGGATCATGTCGATAATTAAAATGGAGCGTCCATCCGGATAAACATCACTGACGCGGACAATGAAATCGGTATCCTTTGCAGAAGAGGAAACGTACAATTCTGTTGTGACATTGCCAGTCCATTCGACAGCTTCTTCGAGTCTGTCTGTTGTGAAAGTGAGAACGTTATCCTGCTTTTCAAACGGGCGGGCATCTTGTGCACCGGGGAAACTTCTTCCCGGGATTTCTGCGGGAAGAAACGGATCTGCTTTTAAGTGAGATGCTCCTTTTTCGTTTGCCGGAACGCTACTGGACAGTGTTTTTGAGTTCTGCAAATAGTACGCTTGCGGTGTGGTTGGGATCGGCCAGTCGTTTGCTTCTTTCCAAATGTTTCCTGGTGCATTGGGTTCGTCGAATGCGCCCATGACATAGTATTGCACAGTAGGGTTTTTCGTTTTAGGTTGAATCCCTTTGAGGTGCAAATCAAAGTAGCTGATCATGTGCGGAAGCATGTCGAAATGAGCGTTATCGGGATAATTCACATCACGATATTTGTTTGTCTTGTTGAATCGTCCATGCAGCCACGGGCCAATGAGCAACTGTTGGTTGCCTTGTGATTTAACGCCGCCCTGGTGTTGGCGTCCAATATAACTGTTGACCGAGCCAACGCACATAAAATCGTACCAACTGCCAACGGTGAAGCACGGGACATTCATTTTATCGAAATGCAAAGCACAGTTTTCGTCGGCCCAATAATCATCGTATGTGGGGTGCTGGTACCATTGACGCATTAACGCCTGGGCGTCTTCCGGGTTTCGGCAAACCCTTTCCATTGATTTGAAACGCTGCGGACGAGTTGTGCCTCCGATGCGATACCCTTCGTGGTAAAGGCTCAAGCCGGTGTCGATCATGTACTGACAAACCAAATGAGGCGGTTGCGTAACAGCCAGAAAGTTTTGAGCATAGCCTGCTTGAGAACTTCCAAAGGTGCCTATTTTTCCGGTAGACCATGTTTGAACGCCAAGCCATTCAACAACATCGTATCCATCTTGCTTTTCTCCCCAGCCCAATGCTCGGTAACCGACATACTTCCCTTGCGAAAGTTGCGTGCCTCGGAAATTGACAGCTGCAATGACATATCCTTCTTCAGCCATCGAGGCAAACGATTTCCTCGTCCCTGTTGCGGTCAGGCCCGCGTATCGCTGTTCCATTAAAACAGGCCAGGGGCCTTTGCCTTTGGGGAAATAAAGATACGCAGAAAGTTTTTTGCCATCCCGCATCGGAATCATCACATGCTTTTCCGTGATTCCATTGAGATCAATATCAGCTGCAACAACTGGCGGTAAATTCGAAAGCAATCCAGTAAGCATCAGTAACGCAGCGACCGGAATGGCAATGATTTGCTTGAGACGATGTAATGGCAAGATGGAAATCATGAAGAAATCTTTCTGTAGAATCGATGCACGGGAACCACTAAATTTGAATTCTAGAGTTTCGTGAAGACAGTTTGATCTTAATAATCAGATTAAAAAACCCCTCTATCTCCCCCTTCGTAAGGGGGAGAACCAATTCCGGAGGTCTTCCTTGGCCCTTGGTCATCCTTGTTTCAGTGGCGAGGGAGTGCCTGAGCCAATGAGGATGGCTATCCAGGCGGTTCGTTCGTCACTTGCCAGCGCGATTTTCAGAGTCATTGTAATCGGAACAGCTAACAACATTCCTGCTGGTCCGAGCACCCATCCCCAGAACACGAGGGACAAGAAAATCACAAATGTTGAGATACCTAATCCTTCGCCCATAATTCTTGGTTCAAGAATATTGCCCAGTAGAAAGTTGACTGTCAAAAATGCAATCGCCACATACATAGCGGTCATTGGATCTTGATCGACCAGCACAAATAACGTGGGCACTACTCCTGCGATTAAAGATCCAATTGTTGGAATGTAATTGAACAAGAAGGCGACCGTTCCCCATAACGCAGCATATTCTACACCCAACAGCATCAGCCAGATGGTGATCAGCAAACCGGTCAGCAAACTGACAAGCGTTTTAATAAACATGTACCTTCTGATTGAAGCCATGATTTCGGCAATTTGTTCGATATTTTTTTGCGTGTTCCCGGGCAATGCTTCCAGCCTTTTGCCAAAGCCGTTCCATTCCAGAAGCAGAAAAATGAGCATTAAGAAAACAATCAACGCATAATTGAACATGCCCACGACCGAATCCAAAAAGGAACGAAAAATCATAACTGGAGAAAACTCGCCCAGATAACCGGCAGAACGAACATTACCACTTGCAGCCGAAGCAGTTGGGAATTCGATAATGTGCCTTTGCGGTCCGTAGAGATACTCCGGATACACAGGGGCATTCAGTTCCGGTTTACTCTCTTCTTCAAATGCAGCTTCCCCCTGCTCTGTGTCGCTTTCAAGTTCGTTAGGCTCTGCGGAGAGTTTTGCATCGGAAGGCGTTTCTTCTTTTTTGCCCAGTTCGAACAGATTAATGGCAGGTGAGCCTGTCTCTGAAGATTCTTTCGAATCGTCCGGCTTCATTTCAGCTGGAGGTTTTACGTCCTTGAGAATCACTGCATCTGGGACGTCAGGATCTGGAACAGGCGCGTCCTTGGATTCCAAATCGGTCTTCTCAGGAGCCGTTTCCGTTTCTTCTGAATTTTTGGGAACTCGTTGCAAGCCAGGTACATCAAATTCTAAAGATTGCGAGTCGGTTTTCTCTTCGGGAGTGTTTCGATCTAATGACAATCCATGACGATCAAGCCAGTCTCCCAATTGAGTTTCCGTGCGTTTGACTGCTTTACTGATTTCGGGCAGTCTTTGCATCAGGTGATTAGCCGAGGCTCCCACGACTGAAACCATGACTGTGCCAAGCACTCCGATGGAAACGAGCAGTAGAATGATTGCGGCTCCGGTGTGAATATCATACTTTTTCAGCCAGGACAGAATTGCAGAGATAATGACCGCAATAAAAATAGCCAGCAAAAAAGGAATAATGATCGCGCGGGCAGCTTGAATTCCAGCAATAACAATGACCAGCGCAGCTACGGTGGTAAGTACATTGATTGCTGGGGAATTATGGCCATCCTGGGTCGGTGTCATATCTAGGTCAAATCCAATTCTGAAGCACGCTGCGGTTTTGTGGTTGAATGTCTTGCCCAAAATATGACACGAAAAGCAATGTCACACAGCAAGATCTTTTCTTCTATTTGCTTTGACTATAATCGACACCGCGTTTTAGGTCATGAGCATTTCGGCCCAATGTGGCGCAATTGCACATTATTATACGCATTCGAGTATTTGTTCGCACTTTGAATATTGGGAATCTCTATTAAGTCAAAAAGAGATTGCGAGCGGAGAGTAGACATTCTTGTCTGCCTTGAACTAAGGGAAGTAGTAGGCCAGAATATTCCTACTTCAAGCAAAATCTGCATGAGATGAAAACTTAATCTTTTGGGTGCTGCTTAAAATGAACACAAAGCAATTCCGGCAATCCCACCCAAGAAGAAGCTTTGGGCCAATTCCTCGGGTTGCTACGCAACACAGACAACCCTGAACGGGATTGTCTGTGCTACCC
>JAESQE010000315.1 GCA_016765335.1 Planctomycetaceae bacterium | reverse complement strand
CACCCGGATGAGTTTTTCAGGATCGACTAATTAAAACCTGCGATGCGAGACCGATCATGGCCCGATACCGACAAGGGGTTAAGGAACATCCAACGCGCGGGGAAATTCGTAGATAAGTCATTTACGGTTGTAGCGGAATATCAAACATTCCAAAGCGAGGAAACATCACCTCGGTCACCTCATCCAGACCAACAACATCTTGAAGCTTCTTCAGAATCGAAGACTTAATCGATGTTAATTCCGGATCCTCAAGCTCCTCCGAAGTTGCATTATTAATAACAACTTCAACAACAGAACGCAGGCGATTCTTCTTTTCACCAATCAACCGCCTGGATCGTATCAGCCTGGACAAGTTCCCATCCGCCGAAAGCGTGACCTTATACTCAATAATTGAAAGAAACCCCGGCTTCCCGAGCGAATTTCTCAGGGCTTCAAAATTTCCCAGATTAATCTCAACGTCGTTATATTCTTTGGCTTTCTCTTCCTCCTTGATGAGACCAAGTTCTTGGTCTTGATCGTTGACCATAGAATTCAGAGCCACGCTCAAGCTACAAAAACAAAGAATCAACAAAAACAAGAACATGCCATCGGCCTTGAGGAGCACCTTCTTCCATAAGGGGATGACTTGGGGAGCGGGGGCCTCTCGAATCGATTTTAATCGCTCCAACGACCGAATGGTATCTTCTGGTAATGGCATCAGCAGTCATATCTTAGAAAATAATAAAACGAAAACTGTGAGAAACTCATGAGCCGTACAATACAAGAGAATCTCGGGATCAATGCTCAAACGTTGGCCAGTATCGCTTCTTCTTGTTTGAAATCTGTTGCGTCTTCTCCATCGAGCATTCGGTAACCAAGCTCTGCATTCGGATCAACGACAAACCGTTTTCGATAGGAATAAGGCTCCATTTTTTTTGCAGTCAATAATTTATTCACCACCTGCACTGCCCGTGCATAAGCCTCTTTGGCACAGGCATTCCATCCCTGTGGACGAATCGAAAGATCTTTCAACCCAAAATGCTTCTTCAAATAATGATTCGCCAAGTGCACATTGACTCGCCGTTTCGCCCGCTGGTTACGATGTTCGGTAGAAAGTGAAACACACATGGTATCCAAGTTCGTCACCCGATGGGGTGAATGTTGAGGCCAGGTCATCATTTGCCCCGGCTTGACATGAAACTCCAAAGCATAATCCTCAAACCACTTCTGGTAAGGCATATCTTCAGACATTTCACCGAGGATGGCTCGCTCGATGTTTCTTTGAGACGCAAACCGGTTGTCAAAATGTGGATAAACCCAAACTCGTTTCTCTCCACGAATATGCCAAAGCATATTCACCGGCAAATCGATGTGATAATAAACAATCGCATTCGGAGACGAAATCAGCAAGTTTGCCGAACGATATTTTGCCTGAAAACGAGGGGCATTCTTCTCCAATTCGTCATACAGACTGTTTAGGATTTTTGCATACTCAGGATGATACCGAGCCAGACATATCAGATTCACCCAGATTTTCCCCGTTCTCAAAGCTTGGATCATCTCTTTTCCAGAGGCTCCATCTCGCTTCCCGGTCATCCATTCAAACTTGTTCTCATCGTTCCCCATCGCTGCAATGGTCAAATAATCGTCAGGATGCCTATCAATCAACTCAGCCAACGCATCATCTGTAAACATGCCCGTTTCATGCAGCCGATGTTTCGCCACAAGCACTGCTTCTTCCAGAACATCAAATTCCGGTTTCGTCCAGCCCTGAAGATATTGCATCTGTTCCTGCATTTCGATCACCGTTGATTACAATGTTTTTTTGATACTGCGCACATTCCAACGCTACAGTAAGCATAGTTCACCAGATCAAAGAAATAACCAACGATCTCCTGATCCCACACCAACCAAAGACACTTTATTCGTATTGAACTACCTAATCCGGACAATCGCTCTGATCCCAATCCCAATGAAAACTAACCAAAAGATAAAGCTGTTTTGCATGCAGTAGACGGGGACCGATTTGCCGGAATCACTTCGCATCAAACGCAGGCACTGCAAATTATGAAAGCTGATTTCACGTCGAACTCTGTTCCGGAATCAGAGCATTCCGGCCTACATCAATCGTGAAATTTACCGGGTAGCTCATACGATCCCGCTTGAGGGTCGCGTGAGTGCCGTAGGCACNCGAGGTTGAAGGAAAGTCAAATTAACCAAGTGATATTGTTACCTCGATTATCAAGCTGGGCCTTGACCCAGCCTACCCATTACCTACTGACAAAGGGTTAGAGAACATCCAATTGGCACTCCTCTTTGAAGAGCGAATCTTCTAGATACGAAATAGAAAAAGAGCCGCACATCCGAAGATTCGCGGCTCTTTGTTATCTACTTCGCGACCAAAAGTCGCGACTCATTCTGATGACCAACTCTATTTGATCCAAGCTCCATTTGCAGGGGCTTTGGCTTGTGCGTCAGGTCCGAAGTATCGCAGGCCGACAAATGGTTCGGTGCCTGTGTTTTCGAATTCGACACCATCTGCTGCGGTCTTGGCTGTGACAAAAACTTCGTCTTCTGTCATCGCACCAAAAGCAATCATCACTGGTGACTGCAACTTCAATTTTCCAATGCGACCTGCTCCCTGGACCGTAATCCAACTGTAAGCACCGCCGTCAGTAATTTTGCATCTTGCTCCCGGTTGAAGAGTCAATTCCTTGGCTGTGAAGAGTTGCTTGCCATCAACTTTTCCATAAACAACCCACTTATCACACCAGCCGTCTCCCTGCTCGGAAACAATCGGCTCCAGATAGTTGGAGTTACGGAAATTAGGATCAACATTCTTCTCCCAATCCAAAGCTTCAACCAGGTATTCGTTATCGTCGTGCTTGTCTTCCGGGAAGTCTTTGGTCAACAACGAACGGGGAACCATGCGTCCTTCCACAAGAGACTGATACATCCCAAAGACATCGCTTCCCCATTGCGGTTCGTAAGTCACCAAAGAACCAGGAGCGTGAAGCACACAGGGCGGAATCAACCAGCCGGTACCAGGCTTCAGGCGGTAAGCTTTGGAAAGATCCAAAATGCCGTTGTCGCCATCGTTCCAGCGATCCAGACAATCAATCACATCCTGCTTGGATGTGCCTGGCTCCAACCCCATGAATGTGTAAGGAAAATTGTTCCCAATCTGATTCATCTGTGGCGGGAAGTAATAAGATTCTGGCTTTCCTTCCTGCCCAACAAGAGCTGCCTGCTCTGCATTTTGGTGCATATGATGCGGAATCGGTCCCATGTTATCAAAGAACTTGGAATAGACCGGCCATTTGCCATAGGTATCCCAAATGTGATCCCCAATGATCTCGCCTTTGAGTTCATCGACAGCATCTCGCAGAAGGAATTTTTCCCCGTTGAAAACACAGTAGGAAAGACCTTCATCATGATTCCGGTTTTCGTTGGCAGCTTCGGTTGTTGAACCGAACCAACGCTCATCGATACCACCGCGGTCCATTCCCAAAGCGTAATAATCTTGAGGACGCAATTTCAGGCGTCGTCCCGGTTGCAAAAAAGAACGAGGCACCCAGGTTGGTGCAAGCCGTAAAATTCCGCCACCTTCGTTAAGTGCGTCTGCTGTGAGCTGGGCAACATTTGCCATCGAATCGAATCTCCTCAAATTGTGTCTATTATCTGAAAGATGGCCCCAATTATGTGGAGCCAATCTGTACGAATTAAATATTAATGTACAGTTATTCTATCTCAAGGTGTCTATTCTGACTACTTCCGAGAAGAATTGCAAAGCTAAAGGGAACCTCTATTAATTCAAAGGGAGCACAGACATTCTGTGTCTGTTTCATTCGAGCATGCCTTAATTCAAGGCATGCTCGAATGTCTACCCTCTGTTCACTGTGAATTTTGAATTAATAGAAGTTCCCTAAAGCATCAGTGAGGCCAAAGCTTAATTTCCAGTTCGAGCTTCACTCCGTGATGATCTTCAACTTTCGAGCGAACCAGGTCAATCAGACGCAACAAATCATCACTGGTTGAGTTTTCGTGCGTAATAACAAAGTTAGCATGCACATCACTCACTTCGCAATCACCGATGCGTGTCCCTTTTAAGCCTGCCTGCTCGATCAAAGACCCTGCACTGAGGCCTCTCGGATTTTTAAAAATACAGCCAGCGGACTGGGAAGCCAGCGGCTGCGAAGCTCTTTTGGTGATCCACATTTTCCGTAATCGCTTGGTGATATCGTCAGTATCGCCCGAACTGAGCTTCATCGTAGCTGAAAGTACCACGGGAGCATCAATCGTGCTCTTGCGGTATTCAAAACCAAGCAATTCCTTGGGGATTGTTTCGATTTCGCCGCTGCTATTGATGACCGTAACCGATTCCACAACTGCGCCAACTTCGCCGCTTCGCCCGCCTGCATTACCGATACTTGCTCCGCCGACGGTCCCGGGCACACCAGCCATCATTTCCAGTCCCGTCAGACCAGCTGCCACCGAGCGAGAAATTAGATGCGACAAAGGCGCCCCTGCCCCTGCGGTTACGCGATCTCCATCAATTTCAATCTGCGAAAATTCACCCGAAACCAACC
>JAESQE010000314.1 GCA_016765335.1 Planctomycetaceae bacterium | reverse complement strand
TGTAGCCCGAGTCCAGGCGATGGTCGAGATTCAGCAACAGGTCGTTGTCCGGTTGGTATCAGGAACTCGCAAAGAAGAAATTGACATTCTGACCTTACTCCCGACTCTCTCACTTAGTCTGGTACTGAAATCGGGGAAGGTCAGTCAGTTTGTCTCATGCTTATCGAAGGCTTCCGATAAGCAAGTTACCAGCTACATCGATTTGCGAATTCGGTTGAAGCCACGTCTGATCTCCTCGCCGGTTAGCTTCAAAGCTTCCCACACCTCATCGCTCGTTTCTGCAACAGCGTGCGTGAATGGCTCATAATCGCGAATCAGATCCGATAGCTTTTCTCCTAGTGCCTCCCATTCGTCCTTTAGCTCCAGGCTGCC
Source organism: Planctomycetaceae bacterium (assembly GCA_016765335.1). Lineage (GTDB taxonomy): Bacteria > Planctomycetota > Planctomycetia > Planctomycetales > Planctomycetaceae > Rubinisphaera. The sequence goes on along the minus strand of JAESQE010000314.1, from coordinate 5,195 downwards.
AAGATGAATTTTTAACGCCAGTTCATCCCGTTGTTGCTGCAGGCTGATGATTGTTTCATGCAGGATTTTTCGTTTCTGGTCTGACATAGAGAACCCTTCTAATGAATTGAAGTATGCGTCTTTCGGGTATTATAGCAAATAGGCATTCAAGACGTATTGCTGAATCATCCGTTGCGTATTAAAGAATGATCCATTCAGTGCGATCGCGTTGCGCATGACATTGTGATACTGCTCACGATTATTGACGAACATCGGAAGCACGACTTCCTCTAATTTGTCGTACAACGAATTGGCATGTTCCCAGTTCCCTTCAACTGCTGCGTGATCGACACCAATCGCCCAGCCCGTGATGCCTTCGATACAACCTTCAATCCACCAACCATCAAGGACACTCAATGAAGGCACGCCATTGAGCGCAGCCTTCATGCCACTCGTACCCGATGCCTCCATAGGCGGTAGGGGTGTGTTGAGCCACAAATCGACTCCTGCTGTCATCAACCTCCCTAGATTAATGTCGTAATTTGGCAAGAATGTAACATGGATGAACTCGCGAAGAATGTCTTTGGAGCGGAAAATGTGTCGAATTAGTTCCTTTCCGTGTCGTCGTCCGGGTGCGATTTGCCGGCAAATACGACTTGAATCCGTCCGACCTTCTCAGCGATTCTTTGCAAGCGAACCACATCGTGGAATAATAGGTCTGGGCGTTTATAGGCTGTCATGCGGCGAGCAAAGCCAATGGTGAATGTCTCATCATCCATACCTACGTTGTTGATATGGTTGATTTGATCGATAAGAGTCTGTTTCGCCTGTTGATGGGCAGCTGCAATTTCCTTTGTCGGAATACTCATTGCAGAACGTAAACTGAAATTGTCTTCACGCCATCCGGGAATGTGCTGATCAAAAACATCTTGCATTGGTTGAGAAGCCCAGTTTTCAACGTGGATTCCATTTGTAATATCACTGATTTGATAACCGGAATACATCGACTGCGTTACTTTACGGTTCCGTTTGGAAACCCCATTGACGAAATGGCTGAGGTTGAGCGCCAGATAGGTCATATTCAAAAGTCCGTCACAACAGAAGACGTCGTGGCGAGCAAACTCAGGCCGCGGTCCCAGTAATTGTGTAGCGACATCGATGGGAAACTTGTCGTGACCGGCGGTGACCGGTGTGTGCGTCGTGAAGATACACTGCTTTCGAACACGCTGAATATCCTCGTCGGTAACATGACTCCGACCGTCTCTTTGACGACATTCGGCGAGTAATTCCAATGTCAACAAACTGGCGTGGCCTTCGTTCATATGAAATCGGTTGAGATCGTTGAACCCAAGTGCACGAAGCATTCGTACTCCGCCAATGCCCAGTATCATTTCTTGACACAAGCGTTGTACAGCATCGCCGCCATACAACCATTGAGTGATTCCAGCGACTTGTGCGTCATTCTCTGGCATATCACAATCCAATAATAGTACGGGTACTGATCCCTTTTGTCCGGCGACTTCGAATTTCCATGCCCGAACAATGACCTGACGGCCTTCGATGTCCAGCGTGATGCGTCTTGGCAATTCCTCCAAATGATCCTCGACACACCACTTCATGGGAGCTTCTGTCTGCCATCCATCTTCAGCCAGTTTCTGGAACAAATAACCTTTGCGGGTCAGTAGGCTGACAGCGACCATTGGCAAACCTGCATCGGCTGCCGCCCGAACCGTATCGCCTGCCAGTACGCCCAACCCTCCTGCGTACGTTGGAATGCTGGACTCTAATGCGATTTCCATCGAGAAATAAGCAATCTTTGTCTGGTGTGTATTCAAAATATTGCCATTTGTATTCCGGATTCAAAACCTTGTCTTGACGAAGCTTCCAGTCTCTCCCTTTGTCAGGACTACCAGAGCAGCGAGTCACCTAGATCCCACTTTTTGACGTGAACATGAATTGATCCTGTGCTCACGGCTTCAACTGAAACTCACATCTTCACGACGTCTCCCATTTCACTCTTTTCAGTTTAGCAAGTGGGCAGGGCCTTGCTTTCCAGGCATCGGTCGATGAGAGACTTTTCATCTGCCTCATGATCCGCCTGGCGGAGTTCGTCGAGTGGTTTCGGATCGTCATGGTTTCCCTGAAGCATGCGATAGCTCTGCCCCAACAATTCCTGAGAAGAAAATCCGGTTAGTCGAGAAACCGCCCCGTTTGCGTAGATGATCGGATTGTTTGCTTGATTTGGATCACTAATGATAATTCCAAAGCTCAAATTTTCCAGACTCTGGAGCAACCATTCCAGATCGAGTTGGTAATCTCCACAAAGATGTTTCAGCGGTGTGAACTTTTGCTGAAACAGGTTGTTTTTTCCATTCATTACTACAGGCTCTCTCAAGACAAATGCACTTGGCCTGATTCTCTTAGGAGGCAGAAGGACAAAGAATTCTTCAATTCCTTATGGTCATCTGAGCGGCTTCAGGCGAATGTAGATATTTGAATACACTCAAGGGGCAATGAAGCACTAAACCATCGCTTCAACGAATTGTCAAGCAAAACATAACAGTGTCGCGAAAAACGCTACACGAATGTCAGGGAATCAGGGATATCTTTTCTGTGTGGCCATGCGAGAATGCATAAAGTTGAATGACTCCGCGACTGACGCAGGAAACTTGATAATCTGTAAACAACGGCCAGANAACGTAGCGCCGAGCGGTGAGTGGTAAATTGGATTAAAAGTGTAGCGCCCAGATGACCACTTGCTTGGTTTTGGTCAGACTTTCTGTNTTCAGAAAGTTCTGACTTCAACCAGGCAGGAGGTAACGGTGTACACTAACATGGAACAATGGGCTGAAATTCGTCGGCGAGTTCTCAATGGTGAGATTAGTAAGCGTGGCGCTTGCACTGAGTACAAAATCCATTGGGAGACGCTGAAGAAAATCCTGACGCATACCGAGCCACCGGGGTATCGGTTGACCAAAACTCGGGTTCTTAAAATCGATTCGTTTTTACCGACCATTATTGAATACTTGGAGAGTGATAAAAAGACTCATCGCAAACAGCGGCATACGACCAGAAAGATATTCGAGCGGCTCCAGAAAGAGCATGGATTCACAGGGGGAATTACGATTGTTCAAGAGGCAATTCGCGAGTTGAAACAAAAGTCTCGTGAAGTTTTCCTGCCGTTGAGCCATCCTCCTGGCGAAGCTCAGGTTGACTTTGGATTTGCTGATGTTTTACTTAATGGCGAGTTAACCAAAGTGGCCTTGTTTGTCATGACAATGCCTTATTCGGACGCCATTTTCATGCAGGCCTTTCCGAGAGAATGTACGGAGTCTTTTCTGGAGGGGCACAAGCGAGCCTTTGAATTCTTTGGTGGTGTGCCGAAACGCATCAGTTATGATAATTCCAAAATCGCAGTGGCCCGTATTATCGGAACTCGCGAAAGAAAAGTAACAACTGAGTTTTCACGATTGAAAAGTCACTTTTTGTATGAAGATCATTTCTGTCTGGTGAGACGTCCCAACGAGAAAGGGCATGTCGAACGACTTTTGGATTTTGCTCGCAGGAACTTTCTGGTTCCAGTTCCTTGTGTTGATTCTTTGGAAAGGCTCAATGAACAATTATGGCAATGTTGCCAGGATGACTTAAAACGTCAGTTGCGAGGTAAACCTTCTGCAAAACAAGTGTTGCTTGTCGAGGAACAATCCTCGATGCTGCCCATACCAAGGCAGACCTTTGATGCCCATCGTCTCGCACAGGCTAATGCCAATTCACTCTCTCTGGTTCGCTTCGACAGAAACAGTTATTCGGTGCCCACAAAATTTGCATATCGTCAAATTACGATTGTGGCCACTATCGATGAAGTCCGGCTCAGTTTTGAAGATCAGTTGATTGCCAGACATAAAAGACACTGGGGCCGGGAGCAATCATTCTTCGATCCCGTCCATTATTTAGGGCTCTTAGAGCGAAAACCCGGCGGGTTTGATCACGCCAAGCCGTTGGAGAACTGGGATTTGCCAGTTTGCTTTGGGATTTTAAGACGCCGTATGGAATCTGAACTCGCTGAGATTGGCACCCGAGAGTTTATCAAAGTCTTGCGGCTGCTGGAGCGATATTCAATCACTGAATTGAAGCACGCTGTGCAGTACGGTCTTGATATTGGAGTCGTTAACGCTGATGCCATTCGGTTGATATTGGATTATCAACAGGAAATTCCCAGCACACTGTTTTGTTTGGACGGTCGTCCGCACCTGAAACTGGTACAGGTTGCGCAAACAGATGTTTCTGCTTACCAGTCCTTATTACTTAGAGGTTAAGATTATGACAAAAACTCAAACCAAATCTGTTGTGTTGCTACAACATCATCTCAAGAATTTGAGATTACCAACGATCCTCAGTGAGTGCGAGAAAGTCGCCGTTCGTTGTGCGACAGATAACGTGGATCATCTCGGCTACCTGTTACAATTAAGCGAACTGGAACTGATTGAACGAGAACGCCGTGCCGCCGAAAGGAGATTGAGAGCAGCCAAATTCCCGACTCACAAAACTCTGGATACGTTCGATTTCAAAGTACAACCTTCATTGAACAAATTGCTTGTCAATGAATTGATGCGAGGTGAGTACATTGAAAAGCGAGAGAATATTTTACTGGTCGGAAATTCGGGGACTGGAAAAACACATTTGGCGATTTCACTTGGAATTGCAGCGTGTGGCCAAGGGAAGAAAGTTCGTTTTTATCAGGTGACCGAGCTGATCACGCACCTGATGGAAGCTCGTGAGGATCGAGATCTTCTGCGTCTCAAAAGACAACTCTCGAAACTCGACTTATTGATTCTTGATGAGCTGGGCTACGTCCCCGCCAGCAAACTCGGCGCCGAACTTTTATTCGATGTCATCAGTACGGCCTACGAACGTATGAGTTTGATCGTCACTACGAATTTACCCTTTGAAAACTGGCCTGAAGTCCTCGGCAGCGAGCGTCTTACCGGAGCGACGCTGGATCGTTTAACCCATCGCTGTCACATATTGGAAACCGCTGGCGAAAGCTACCGATTACAGGACGCCAAACGTCGCCGCACAAAAAGCTCAAGCGGCGAGTCAATCAAGACGAAGTAAGAAAAGGATTCACCTTTCTTGCGAACCACAGCCACCTTCGTAGGAATCTCCCCGCAACCAGCGCTACTCTTTCTGCCCGCTCGGCGCTACGTTTTCTGACC
>JAESQE010000313.1 GCA_016765335.1 Planctomycetaceae bacterium | reverse complement strand
TGTTGCCGCGACCACACTGCTGGGCAAGCCAGCAGCGGCACCCAACTTCGCTTGTGTGTCAGTCGCATTTGCCGGAACTTCGCTTCGTTTGTTCCAGCCTACGGTCTCGATTATTCAACAATCACTTGTGAGTCGGGCAAGCTATCCAAAAAGATTCTGCCGTAGCGTTTGGTTTTGATGCGTGGATCCAGAATGACCACTTGACCGATATCATCTTTGGTGCGAATCAATCGTCCGAAGCCCTGCTTCAATTTGATGACCGCTTCGGGCACCTGATATTCCATGAACGGGTTGCCGCCACGTTTTTTGATTCTTTCAACTCTCGCTTCTAGTAACGGATGGTCCGGCACCGAAAATGGCAGTCGCGTAATGATCACATTCTGTAACGCATCTCCGGGCACATCCACACCTTGCCAGAAACTATCCGAACCAAACAGCACGGCAGCCTCATCATTTCGAAAGCGTTCCAGCATCAATGACCGGGGCATGTCTTTGCCCTGGCAGTATAAGTTGATTCCTTGTTCGTTGAACGTGCCCGCCAGTTGTTCGGCACACATGTTGAGCATTTTGTAGCTGGTGAAAAGCACAAAAGCTTTGCCATGTGTTTGCAGGACGTATTTTTTGACTCGTTCGACGACTGCTCGTTCATAAGCTGCTGCTTCGCTGGCGGGGTCGGGCATGTCTTTGCAGAGAATCAGCTTCATCTGTTTTTTGAAATCGAACGGGCTGCCTACTTTCAATTCGGCACCGCTGGTCAAGCCGAGACGATTCTTCACAAAACCAAACGATTGACTTCCTACCGCAATCGTTGCAGAGGTCAAAATTGCAGATGGGATTTGATTGAACAATTCCTCGCGTAAAATCGTCCCAATTTCAACTGGAGCAGAAACCAGTTTGATCCGCTGTTGTCTGCCTCGACTCACTTCTCCCCAGTAAACAGCATCTTCTAAACTTTGTTCGAGCCAGTTTTTAATGGATCCAGACAAACCAAAAAGTCGATCAGCTGCGGCTTTCAATTCGATGCGTTGTTCTTCTTTATCGAGCTTTTCCGCAAATTCGCCGATGCTGCTTGCTAACTGATTCAGCTCGGGCGAAACCGCATTGGCAATGTTAACCGGAGAGCGAAAACGACCATTCTTTTCTGCAACAGAATCGATATGGTGCGCAACAGCTGCGAAAAGCTCATCAACCAGAAAGTACAACCTGGCGACCTGTAGCTGCCCCGCTCGGAATTTATGATGCACCAGCAAGCCTTTGTTGCTGCGGTCGTTATACAGTTTCGTCAAAATGTAATTGATCTGAGTATTCGCGACCGAATCCCCCAGATGCGATGAAGCAACCTGCTCCAACGTATGCGCTTCATCGAAAATGACTGCATTGTAATCGGGTAGGATCGAAGCTCCATCTCGTCGTAACGCTAAATCAGAAAAGAACAACGCATGGTTCACCACCAGCAGGTCCGCATTCCAGACCCGTCTGCGAGCTTTGTAATACAAACATTTGTCGTAAGTCGGACACTTCTTGCCCAGGCAGTTGCCATGCTCGCTTCGCACTTCGTCCCAGACAGCGGGCAACGGTCGAAAGCCGAGATCGGAAACCGAACCATCAGTCGTCGTTTTTGACCACTTAGAGATTTCCTCCAACTGCTGAAGTTGTTCCTGCTCCGGGAAAAGCGAAGTCGTTTTTTCGATGGCTCCTTTTAGCCGCCTCAAGCTGACGTAATTCGAACGCCCTTTGACAAGCACGGCTGAGAATTCGACCGGCAAGATCGCATTAAGAAACGGGATATCCTTGGTAAATAGCTGTTCCTGCAAGCTGATCGTGTGCGTCGAAATAATGACTCGCTTTTTGCCCTGACCACTTTGGGAATCAGAAGACTTATTATCAAGCACCGACAAAATGGCAGGCACCAGATACGCAAAGCTTTTTCCCGTTCCGGTGCCCGCTTCAACGACCAGATGTTCCTTCTTGGCAATTGCCTGTTCGACAGCATTAGCCATGTCTAACTGCTGCTGGCGGAATTCGTACTTTTCCAGCCGCGCAGCAATCCGCCCCTGCGGCCCTAGCACCTGCTCCGAATTTGTCAGCACCGGTTCAGTCTGATCATCCATTCCAAACGCAATTTCTACTAGTGGTTGTTGTTCACCTTTACGCAACGTACAATCGGCATTGTAGTTTCTTAAGCGAAGAGTAAACAGTCAGTAGATTTGTTGAAAAATCAGGGGTAGCTCAGACGATCCCGTTCAGGGTCGTCTGATGTTGCGCAGCAACCCGAGGAGCATTAAATGGCTAACCGTGCATATTGTAGCAAATGTAAATTCGAGTTCTATGCTGGACACGATCATCATTCTGGATCCAGCAGTTGTCTTTGTTTGCAATGCATGGCGGTATTTACTTGTGTCACCAAATCAAATTGGGGGCCAAATTTCGATGAGGTTGTACCAATTTGCCGTACTGTACGCAGAAAACGTAAAAAGAAACGTGACAGAGATCCCAAACAAGTTCCCACAGGCACGACTGTTGTTGCTTGTCGAGATGAAGAAAGCAAATTTATGATTGGCGAGGAGATAAGTTATCTCGTGTACTATGATTTTGAATCAGTACCTTGTCCTGACTGTGACAGTGAGTCTTTAGTTGCAGGGTTCGATGAAGAATGTAATTGCCCCAAATGCAAGGTAGGTCACCTTACATTAGACCCAATAATATATTGAAGCCGGGTAGCTCAGACGATCCCGTTCAGGGTCGTCTGAGTTGCGTAGCAACCCGAGGATGTGGCAATTCACTCAACAGACAAAACGCTAACACAAAATCGGCAGAAAAAACCAGATGCCAAAACAGAAAATCTATGATGACAAACGGTATGCCCATTTTGTGACTTTTTCATGTTATCGCAGGCGTCGTCTACTCGATAATGATCAGGCCCGAAAGATCGTCCAGGGAGTGCTGAATTCACAATTAGAAAAACAGAACGCTAAGCTGACCGGGTTTGTAATAATGCCCAATCATGTGCATGCTGTTGTCTGGTTCCCTTTGCCAGGCCAGTTGTCTTATTTTATGAAACAGTGGAAACAGATTTCGTCCCGCGACATCCGTCAAATAGTCCTGCCGACCCTGAACGAGTATCGTTCTAAAACTAAAGACGACGACCCATTTTGGCAGCGAAAGTATTACGCATTCCATATCGAGGATTCTTCCAAATTGGAAGAAAAGTTACAGTACATGCACTTGAACCCCGTTCGAGCAGGACTTGCAGAAAGAGCAATCGACTGGCAATGGAGTTCAGCCCGCTATTATGAATTGGGCCACTGCGTTGGTGTGCCGATTCAATCTATTAATTAACCTGCCACAACAAATCCTCGGGTTGCTTCGCAACTCAGACGACCCTGAAAGGGTCGTCTGAGCTACCCGGCAACATGAACAAATTGTATTATCACACGGTGGCTTTGACTAACAAGCTTTCGGATTGATTCGCTTGCTCTATTGGGTTGCGGTATCTATTCTACCAAGCTACCCGAAGGCAAAACTCGAACCAATTCCAGTGATAATTAGCGATCAGCTATCGTTCGTAGTCTTGAGCTGACAATGCGTATTGAATACCGATAAAGAATTCCAATGGACCTAACTGCTGTACTGTGGATTGCGTTTGCGCTTTCCATTCTGTTGTCTTCATTCGTTCAAAGTGCGATGGGCTTTGGCTACGCGCTCGTTGCGTTAGTTGCGTTGACACAATTTATGGGAGTGCGCGAGGCGAACCTGGTTGTTTCTTTCAGTGCTTTTGTGCCAATCATTTATGCAGCCTGGATGAATCGGCAAGAGTTGGACCGTAGATTATTTGGGATTTGTGTGCTCTTTTCTGCACTGTTAATGCCGATTGGTTTGTATGTTTTTGAGACCATTTCAGCGGACCTGCTCATGCGGGGCACCGGAGTCATTATTCTCCTTTTGGCCGTAGATGGCTTGCGAGAAAAAGCGGATCGAGCAGGTAGTCTCGGCTGGAATCGATTTTGGGCAGCCGTTGCAGGCGGTGCCAGTGGGTTTATGACCGGAGCAGTTTCCATTGGCGGCCCCCCGATCATTATTTTTGCAGCCAAACAGAAATGGTCCGCCAGCCAGTTCAAAGCTTTTGTGACAATGTTTCTATTGATGCTCACCTTTTTCAAAGGAGCAGGAGTTGTCATTGCAGGATTGCTTACAAAAGAGATTCTCATTATGGCAGCGGTATCGATTCCGTTTGGATACATCGGTGGCTGGCTGGGGGATCGTACAACAAGGCATATCGACAAAAATCAATTTCGCAGAATCGCTTTGATGCTGTTGGTTGCGATGTCTGTCCTGATGATCTTTCGAGGCAGCCCCGGTAATTCCTGACAGAAAAAAGAAGCTTGTGTTCCTGCAATACTGTAGGCATTAATCAGAAAAAACGATGCGAGGTTTGGCCAGCTTTAGTTCGTGGGCAATTTCTGCAATGGCAACCAATTTGCCTTCGGGGTCGATCATCGCAAGCTGGTTGGCCTCGTTTGTGATGTTGATTTTTGCAGAAATCTCTGACAACCGAATGGCTCTGCCGTGTTTGATGTTTTCTGTCTGATTGGAATTGCAATGAAATTCCAACAGCCCCTTCGTTGCCTCTCGTGGAGGAAGCAATTCATCTTGCCAGTTGCCTTCTTCCAATTCTTCCAGCGAAACAGCATGCCCCAAAGAGAATTGGCCGATCGCTTCCCTGGACAAGGAAGTCATCACCGCACCACAACCGAATTTCTGCCCCAGGTCTCGCCCTAAGGATCGAATATAGGTTCCTGATCCGCATTCGATTATTGCTTCCCAGTCAGGACTTTGATAGTTAAGCAGGTCGAATCGATGGATCGAAACAACGCGAGCTTTTAATTCCACCTTGGTCCCTTCTCTTGCTAGTTTGTATGCTCGTTGTCCCTTAACTTTGACGGCTGAATATTGAGGAGGAACTTGGTCGATTTCGCCCATGTTTTCTAATAATGCAGCTTGCAAATCTGCTTCACTCGGACAGACTGCATTCGCAACCGGAGTCACGACTCCTTCGATGTCATCGGTATCGCTGGTGATGCCGAACCGAAATTGTGCACGATATGTTTTCTGCATGCTCTGCACATAACTGACTAGCCGCGTGGCTTGCCCCATGCAGACAACAAGCACGCCAGTCGCCAATGGATCAAGTGTTCCTGCATGACCACATTTGCGAATCCCGGTCAGACGCTGAACACGATTGACGACATCGCGAGAGGTCATACCCGGTGATTTGTTAACGACAAGAATTCCATTCATCTCTATTGCTTTGCTAATTAATCTTGATTTGTAAGTTGTGATGAGTTTTTCATTTTGGACAGACGCCAAGGTTTGCAGACCAGGTTAAGTTAAGCTGGAAGAACCTGGTTTTTGAAGTACGAGTTCTCTCACTTCAGCTGCCAGGAACAGCGAACCGGTTGCCAGAATCACCCCCTGGGTGACTGTTTCCTGTTGAGCCAATATCCAAGCTTCTGCTGGTGAGTTGGCAGTCATCACGTTTGCGTCACACGCTGCAAGAACAGCCCGTTTTAATTCCCCGATAGAGAGTGCTCGTTGATTGCCCAAATAATTCGTGACAATCACCAAATCAACACCCTGTAGTTTCCTGCAAATTGCCAGGTAGTCTTTATCATGAGAAACAGAGAGAATAACAGTGAGAAACTTGCCGGGAAAAATCTGGTGGGCTGTTTCGATGACTGCTTCAATCGAGGCTTGATTGTGAGCAGAATCAACCACTGTAACGGGATCGTGCTCAAGGATTTCAAATCGCAACGGAAGGACAACATCACAGATGGCTCGCTGAATGTTTTGTGATGAGACATTGAATTTTTGCTTTGGCAACTGCTGAATAATAGACACCGCTAGCGAAGCATTCTGAGCAATGGGGCTGCCCGGTTGCTTCAATGTGAATGATAATTCTTTTTCAGGATCAGCAGGTTTCGTGTCGAATTGCACCTGTTGAACGGGATTGTTTTGAGTCCAGTTGTTCTTTGTTTGGTAATCAAAATCACGACCGAGTTGCACAACAGGACAGTCACGCTGGATCGCGATCTCATGGATTGTCTGTTGTGCCTGGGGATCGAGCACACCGCTGACCAACGGAATGCCTGTTTTCAGGATACCTGCTTTTTCTCGGGCAATTTCTCCGATTGTTTCTCCCAGGATTTTGGTGTGGTCCAGGGAGATGCTCGTAATGGCAGTGACTAGTGGTTGGCAGAAAATGGTTGAATCAAGCCTGCCTCCCAAGCCGGTTTCCAGAACAACGATATCGACTTCTTCTTCGAGAAAATATAGCCAGGCGATCGCGTTAATAATTTCAAAGAACGTGGCGTTGAGCTGAGATTCTGGCCCATCCAGCTTGTCTAGAAAAGGCATCAACTGATTGACCATCTGCGTAAACCGCAATGGCGTTGGCGATTGCCCGTTCACTTGGAATCGTTCTTCAATTCGATACATGTGAGGAGACGTAAAAAGCCCGATGCGATAACCAGCTTCCTGAAGAATACTTGCAACCAGAGTACAAGTCGTCCCTTTTCCTTTGGTTCCCGCAACATGTACAGCAGGAATCTTTTCGTGTGGGCTGTCCAGTGCTTCGAGCAGATTTCTCATGCGATCCAGTTTGAAATCGCCACTGGAATATCCCCCGGGCTTTCCAGCGGCGAGAGATTCAAAGTTGATTCGTCGATAAAGTGCATCAACAGCTTGTGAGTAACTGGAAAACATATTTGCGAAACTAGTCTAACAAAAATTTAATACCAAACACAATTAATACTTGCGTGAAGCTCTCACTCGTGGCCTTGTACTGACAAGGACTTAGGGAATGTTCAACGCGCAAACAAATATGCGAATGCGTATAATAATGATCACGAAGGTTATTTGGTCGATGTTAAAACGGCTCGATAGATCCGGTCCTGTTGCTCATAGATAATCATCCATTGCAAGAGCAACTTGCTTGGTCTGTTGTGCATCAGCGGTCGTATTTGAACACAGAGATGCAAGTAGCAGCAACAGATACCAGCAAGTAGTCTTCATCTTTAAGGTTCCCTTAATTGAGTTTGGTGTAAGCTATGCTCATTTTAACAGAGCAAATCATTCTGTATATGGCTGATTGATGGCTATTTCGCATCAATGATTCCAAATCTCAACAACTACGTTTCGATTCGTCAACGTAGCATGTTGCTCAATGTTTCGAGATCGGAAAATCCGTTTCAGACCGATGTTGATTGTCCAGGAAACAAGGAGTTTTACTGAAATTAACCGCCCAGCCAAGGCACAGGTAATAGTGTTTCAGGCCACGAAGTGTTCTTTTGATTTATGAAAACAAAGGCACGACAAGGGCTTGTGTGTTGAGTAGCGGTAGGTTTTCGGGTGTAGCAATTCACCCCAACGATGGCCTTCGCGACTGAACATCTTGATCACTTTTATGAAGGGGTTTGATTATGTTCGCTTCTGTTGATTTTGCAACACGTTTTGAGTCTGCCAAACAGAATCTTGAGAATGGCAGAAACGACTTCACATCAAATTCTCCCAAGCCGGCTGAAAAAATGGTGTCCTGGATAAAAGAAGACGTTACTTCAGAAAGGCGATCCAGGCAGCGTATTCGTGCATCATTCGAAGTCGAAATCAATCCGCTGGACGAAAAACTTGAATCAACGGGCGAATCGCAGTCGGGGATGATTCTGGATTATTCCGATGAAGGCGTCCACCTACAGCATGGCTTGCTCATTCCGGAGCAGTATGTTTCCATCTCCTGGGCAGATTCGCATCAGAAAAAACACATTGCAATTGTGCATCTGAAATGGTGCAGATCAACCGATGACCAGAAAATTCTGAGCGGCGGTCGTGTGTGCAGCATGGAAACAATCTGATACACAGATAGCGTATTTGTTGCCACTTTAAGAAGTGTCGCGTTTTTTCGTCATTGGATCAGGCATTGTTCGGCACCTAGCCAATCAATGCCTGATCCGTTTCATCTCTTCGTAGGCTGGGACAAGTCCCAGCAATGTGACAGTTGCTCCCAGTGAAAGTAAGCGGCAAGCGTCTAATGGTACTTTACTTTGGGGGCGATGGGTTGTGTTTGTTTTTTTCGTTTTGCAAAATGGGTTGACTTTGGACGTTTTCAATACGCTTCCCGGGCGAATCTTCGTCCGGGGCGATTCGGAAGTTTGTCTCGCATCGCGTAGCTCAGTGCGAAGCGGTACCGCTCACGCCAGGCGGCGGGGTCGGTGTACATCGCAGAAAGTAGAAACTGACGGAATGTCGTCCACGTGCGTTTAAAACTCATCTGGCGAGGCGATGCATTGATCAGCGTCGCTGCCTGACGACGAAATTGCATCACCAAATGATAGACCACTAAAGAGGCCAAAAGCTCTTTATGAAACATTTCTCCGCTGCGTGCACNAATATTTTCCGTGTCCAGCACAACCTTCAAATTGCGGATGTCCATTTCTACATCGTCGATCCTGAAAAACTCACTTAGGCGACTTGATGCCAGACAGAACGATTTCGCTGCAAATATCGACTGGGGAGCATGCCAAAATCGTCTGGCTGAGACATTGCCTGGCGTGAGCGTAACGCCCGACTTTGATTGCCAGTTTCTGTGTGACTCGCCGATAGGTTTGTCGCNGTTTGACGTTACGATCATTGGCGGCTCGACTCAATTTCAGAATCGCTTTGTGATACAGCTTGGCGTCCGTGGGGTGTGCGATGTTTTCCTCTTTAACCGTGGAGTCAGCATTCACCTGATACGCATTTGCGTATTTGTTAGCGAGTACAATCAACGGATGATTGTGATTAAGAATTTGATCAAAGTGAGCCTGAAAGAGCTGAAACTGAGATTTTCCAGAGGGAGCTTTGGGCTTCATACGTGACTCAAATTGCAAGGTTTCGAAGACGGGCAGACAAAANCCTTGCAAATTCCAACACCTCAATCCCCAGCCACCATCCCACAAGCAAGTTCCAAAAGAGTTTTTCAGTATCGACTACGGAACTCAGTACAAAACGCTGCTTAGATTTACTTGTTTTCACGCCAGTTCTTTCATTTTGATCGCAAAGAAAACCAGCCAAGAAAAACTATCACACGTGCAAACCGGGAATCTGTTTCCAGTCCGTGGTTGCTTGGATGATCTCTCGGGGAGCATCTGGAACCAGGCGTAATTGACCACCATCCAGCAAGGTATTAAGCACTGTCGAAACCAAATGTTTGATCGTGATCGGATCCGATTTAGGTACGCTGCCATCTCTGGCAGATTCGCCGATTACCTGCCCCATTTTCAAACCACCGCCAGCCAGAATGAGCGGAGCCAGAGATCCCCAATGATCCCGACCTCCATTTTTATTCAATCGTGGCGTGCGTCCCATTTCGCCACAACAAACCAGCAGGATTTTATCGCTCAGGCCTCGTTGATGCACATCTTCCAAAAATGCAGAAACCGCATGATCAAACGGTTGCCCCATATATCGCATCCCCTCTGCCACGCCCGCATTGTTTTTATCCGCGTGCATATCCCACACAAAATTTGTCGTTACGGTAACAAACCCAGCTCCACGCTCGCAAAGCCTGCGAGACAAAAGCAACAGCTTGCCCAGCGTCTTGCCATTATCGACATAGTATTTGTGATTGTCCCATTTTTTATCCATGTTATCCGGACGAGAAATGTTACCCGTATCGTAACGCTCGACCGTCTTGGGATCTTCTTTACTCAAATCAAACGCTTCAGCCAGCCCGCCTAAAATTGTCTGGAACGCTTGCTGACGAAGTTGATTCATCCCTTGATACGTCCCAATCTGATCAGCAGCCCAGCGAGCATGATCCAGTCGATTCAATAACAACCGACGATCCCCCAAACGATCCATCGGAATGTTGAGCTTCATATCTTGCTGCAAATATCCCCCTGCTCCTGGAGCAAACGGAGCCAGCGAGCTGGAAAATGCTCCCGTGGTATGAATGTCTCCAAACTGAGCCAACGCCGGTTGAGCTTCCGCTTCAATTGCTTTGGGCAGCAACGTCACATTGCGAGGCATTCCAAAGGTCGGATGATTCATGCCTGCGATGCGAGCATACAACGTTCCTAAATTCGCATTGAACGTATCGCGATGCACCACCGGTTTCAGATCGTGCCGAGAGTCGCCCGTGGTGAATGATCGAACGATCGCTAATCGATCAGCCATCTGTGCCAGTTGAGGGAAAGTACTTCCAAATGTGACGCCAGGAAGTTTGGTTGCGATTTCGCCGGTGACGCTCCGGATTTCCGCCGGGGCATCCATTTTCGGATCGAACGTTTCAAACTGGCTCGGCCCGCCGTGCATGAATAGCAACACAACCGACTTATCTTTCAAGACATTGTTTTCACCAGCTGCCAGGTTCGCTTGCAGCAAATGCTCCAACGACAACCCGCCCAAAGCCAGAGATCCAACTTTCAGAAAGTCCCGACGTGAACCATCCTGTAGA
>JAESQE010000312.1 GCA_016765335.1 Planctomycetaceae bacterium | reverse complement strand
GTTTCCTCGCCAATAACCGCTTGGAAATCACGCACAATTTTGGGGAACGGATGAGGCCCGACAACAGAACCTAAAATGTAATGTGTATTTTCGACCGACCCCATCCAGTCACGCATCGCTTCATTGACAGCATCACGTAATGTTCGCGAGCCTGATGTCACGGGCCGGACTTCTGCTCCCATTGCTTTCATCTTGAAAACATTCAAAGCTTGCCGCCGAATATCTTCTTCCCCCATATAAACAACGCAAGGCAATCCAAAGCGTGCACAAGCCGTTGCAGAGGCAACTCCGTGCTGACCAGCCCCGGTTTCTGCGATCACTCGCGGCTTGCCCATCCGTTTGGCTAATAGTGCCTGTCCGATTGTGTTATTAATTTTGTGGGCACCGGTATGATTCAGATCTTCCCGCTTGAGATAAATCTTGGCACCGCCACAATGTTCGGTCAGCCTTTGAGCAAAATAAAGAGGGCTGGCCCGACCAACATAGGTCCGCAGCAACTCATTCAATTCCCGCTGAAACTCTGGATCTTTACGAGCCTTTTCGTATTCTGCGTCCAATTCATCCAGTGCATACATCAACGTTTCAGGCACGAACCGTCGACCATAAGGTCCAAACTGCCCCTGTTCATCGGGAACATTTTTGCTTGCCAGTGCCAATGCTGCGTTTGTATTTCCAGATTCTGTCATCTTTTGTTTCTATCTCTATTACGTATTCGTACCGCTTCGTTTTGCTAATTCCCAAGCCCCTGCCGGATCACTTGCAGCCTCACTACTTAATAGACATCCAGACAAACGACTAGGTTCCCCTGCAATCATAACCGGATTACCGCAGAATTACATTCCGCATCAAAACCTGAACCGGTCGGATCAACAAACGGGCATAAGTCACTTCGAGAGCTGTATTTTATCATGAACTTTAGGCAGACGAAGTTGCCCACAAGCTGCATCGATGTCTGCTCCTTTGCGTTTACGTATTGTCGAAACGATACCTGCTTCATTCAATAGATTCGAAAATGCCCGAGCAGTTTCCGCAGAAGAACCGCCAATATCGAGCAAACTGATGGCATTCATCGGGATCAAATTCACATGAGCATTGCGTCCTCGAAGCAAGGCAGCCAACTCTTTGGCCTCTCGGGGGGAATCGTTGATGCCGGATAGCAAAACGTATTCGAAGGTGACTCGCCGTCCGGTCTGTTCAAAGAAATCATCTGTCGCTTCAAGAATCGATTTGATCCCAATATTTTTGTTGACGGGCACAATTTCTGTTCGAAGCTTATCGTTGGGAGCGTGCAGCGAAACAGCCAGACTGTATCGTTTACCGATACGAGCCAGTTCTCGAATTTTCTCAGGCAGCCCAACAGTCGAAATGGTGACGCGTCTGGTCCCAAAGTTGTATGTCTTCCCTTCATGCAATCGCTCCAACGCTGGCAGCAAGTTTGCAAGATTCGCCAGCGGTTCGCCGATTCCCATCACAACAATGTTTGTGATTTTTTCCTGTTCGTCCATCAAACGATCCAAGCGAACAATCTGCTCCAGGATTTCCACGGTGCTTAAGTTACGTGTCAGGCCCGCCAAGCCACTTGCACAAAACACACAGGCCATGGCACAGCCGACCTGAGTACTGATGCAAATTGTGCTCCGGTTTGGTTCTCGCATGATGACACATTCCACGAACTCGCCATCATTCAATTTCAGAAGCAATTTTTCCGTGCGGTCGCTGGCAATCTGATGCGATTCAATTTCACTGACAAAGAAAGAGAACGCAGCTGTCAGTTTCTCCCGAAGCTCCAGCGGCAAATCGGTCATTTCTTCCCAGCTGCCAGCACGCAACGGGTAAAGCCAGCGATAAATTTGGGCAGCCCGGTACTTCTTAATTTCATTGTCCAGGCACCACTGCTCTAACTCGGAAAGAGTCAGGCCAAATATTGAAGGGGGTTTCGATTCCTTCAGATTCAGTTCTACAACCTCTTTAACATCAACCATGAAAAACGCTTCTCAATTTCCACTTAAATTTATTGATTTGAAATTGCAATTCAACTTCCCAGCCCAGATGCTGTTGATCGCACATCCCAATCATCCAAAGTTCAACTGGCATTACATGAAATTTGCGTGACTATTTCGAGTTCGTTGATGCTGATTTCCCAGTTTTTTCCTTTAATTCGGGGAAAACGTGCTCCCAACCTCTTTATGAGGCACAAATTCGAGCCAAACCAGCGGCCTGACTCTATTGTTCCCTGAATCATCTGCTTTTCAATGATTATTGTGATTTTCCTCGGTTTCGTGTCCCCAACTCGCAATCATTCCCGCTTAGTAAAGTGACGAGTAATTAACTCCCCTTAACAAACTCTAGAATAAATTGGAGATAAACAATGAAGAATTCATTAATGTGCTTAGCGGTTCTGGGAATGATTTTTGCTGGATCGACCCTGGTTGAAGCAGGGCCAAGATACAGTGGACATGGCGGATACAGTGGCTATGGCGGCGGACACAGTGGCTATGGCGGATACAGCAGCAATCGTGGTCACGGTGGTTACGGCGGCGGATACAGCAGTAATCGTGGTCACGGTGGATACAACAGTTATTATGGTTCCGGTCGCCGCTCTCATGGCGGGGGAAGCAGTGTCAGTTTTAGCAATGGAAACTTTAGCTTTGGCTATAATTCTGGATCAAATTACGGTTCTTCTCGTGGCCATGGCTCCTACTACGGCTATGGACACTAGGATTTATCCGATAATCGAAGTGCAGTCATGATCTTATTGAAATGTGCAAAAAACATGACTGCACTGTTGATTATCAACTTTTCAACAGATACCGTTTACTATGACACGTTGGTTCAAGTGTCCCCTTCACGCATTCAAGACAAGAACAGGATTCCCATCATGAAACGCCAGGTCATTCTTTGCTGTGCTATGGCTACAGTTGCTGCGATTTTCGCCAGCGATGCCCAGGCTCAGCACAGTCGCCATTCAGGCTCTCGGTATGTCGTGCCTAGCTACGGAAATAGCCGAAGCAACTATTACTACCGTAACAACACATACTATTACGATTCCGGAAACGGTCGGAGTCAACGAGTTGCTTACGGCAAATTCTCCCATGTTGACACACTCGCTGTTCGCCTGGAGAGACTGGCTAACGAATTCTGCTTAGAGATCCATTACAACTACTCTAATAACCGTGGATTCGACGAAACTTACCGTGAAGCGTATGAGATGCTACGATCAGCAAAGTACATTCACGAAGAGGCACACCATGGTCATCATGACGAAATCGCGAAAGAAATCCGTAAATTGGACGACGATTTCCATCATGTTGAAGACGAAGTTGAAAACTGGCGTTCAAACCGTGGACGCCACCATCATCATGCTCACGGATCAGATATGCATGAACTGCTTGAAGAAATGGAATCTGTCATCCATCACTTGATGAATGATGCCGGCATCAAATCTGGAAGATCTGACAATGGCGACAGAGGCGGAGTAGCTCCTCGTCCCAACTGATTTTCAATCACCATTGAAATGATTTGAATTGAACAGGCCTGCACGAAATATTGCAGGCCTGTTTTTTGTGAACAGCGAGTGATGTGCAATCGCGAATTTGTTATCTCGCGGGATATTCTCTAGCTCCTTGTCAGAACCTGTCGTTTAGACAATAGTCACAATACTTTGGATTGCGAATCGTTGGAGTTCACGCTTTAGCGTGTTTTTCCCAGCTTTAGCAGGGGGATGATTTGTATCAGAAACTGCCTGAAGGCATTCTCCAACCGATGCACGCTAAAGCGTGAACTCCAGCTGATCCTGATGGTACTCGAAGTGTCAAATCAGAATACCTACGGCTAACGCCTTGTGCCTGAAAGCCGGCGATCAACTCAGCTTGGAAGTCAGAGAATCCATACAATCCACAAATCAGGAGGGGAAATCAAGTAAAACAGATGAACGCATGGGGCGGGTGTCTATCTTCTCAAAGGGCTGAGTCGATGTAATTCTTTGTTTTACCCTTTTCTTTCCAAGGGGTTCAACGATAAAATACCAGAGTGAGCTTCCTAAAAAAAAGCTCTCTCGCCGCGGCATTGTCGCACACCATCCTACCTCACCTCCTGCTGTTAGATTATTTTTTGAGCGGCCTGCACTTCATAAAAACTCACAATATTGCGAGCGAAGTAAACTTGGCTGTGTGATTAATGAATGTCTAACAAGGAACGATTTTGGAAGAGATTATGCATACTTGGTCTCAAGCATTTCTGATTCTATTTTCAGGCATTGCGTTATTAAATGCTCCCGCATTGGCAACTGCTGCGGAATTGACATCAGCAGAGCAGGAAGCTTTCTTTGAAAAGCATATTCGCCCTGTTTTGGTCGAAAAGTGTAATAGCTGTCATGGCGAAAAAAAGCAGTGGGCCGAACTGCGGCTTGATTCTCGTCGAAGGATGCTCAAAGGAGGCGAGTCAGGCCCTGCGATTGTGCCCGGAAAATCAGCGGAAAGTTTGATCATTTTAGCGATCACTCATTCCGACGAAGCTTCCGAAATGCCCCCTGAAGAAGACAAACTCCTTGAAGAACAAATTGCCAATTTTATTAAATGGGTCGACATGGGATCTCCCTGGCCTGCTTCTGATTCTGCTGAAGAAGAACTCGATTATTTCGAGCAAGCCAAAACACACTGGGCCTTTCAACCGGTTCGCAAGCCAGCCGTCCCGCAGCTTCCAGGCGGATTCCGCAGCAGCAACGCGATTGATCATTTCATCGCCCGAAAACTGAAGCAAGCCAATCAAAAGCAATCGCCTGTTGCAAATCCCAGAACACTACTTCGTCGCTTGGAATACGATATCACAGGCCTACCTGCTGAATACAAAACTGTCCAGGAATTCAGCAGTCATCCTTCCCCGGAAAATTACGCAGCTCAAGTGGATCGCCTACTTGGTTCTGTCACTTACGGACAAAAATGGGGACGGTACTGGCTCGACCTGGCTCGCTATGCAGATACCAAAGGCTATGTTTTTACCGAAGAACGCAGATATCCCTACGCTTACACCTACCGTGATTATGTCATCGAATCTTTGAATCAGGATTTGCCTTACGACCAATTCATTCGCGAACAACTGGCAGCTGATCTTCTTCCCGAGAAACGCAACGAAAAATCTCTGGCTGCCCTTGGCTTTCTCACCGTAGGCCCTCGGTTTTTAAATCGTACACCAGATATTTATGATGATCGAATTGACGTCACCATTCGTGGCTTGCAAGGCTTAACGATTGCTTGTGCTCGTTGTCATGATCACAAATACGATCCGCTCAACATGGCGGACTACTACGCATTGTATGGCGTATTCGCCAGTTCAACCGAACCGGCCGAGCTTCCGCAAATTGGTTTGCCGGTAAGTAAAAAAGCTCATGAGGAATACTTAAAGCAAGTTGAAAAGATCGAAAACGAAATCGTGGCTTATAATAAAAAGACAGCCGTGAAGATCAACCAGGAAATCCCTAAGCATTTTGAAAATTACTTAATTGAAGTTCTCAAAAAAGCGGGGCATAAAAAAGGAGTATATCAACTCGATGATAAATACCAGGTTCGGCGACAGGTTCAAGCTCAATGGCTGCGGTATCTGGCAGCTCGTCCTGTAAGCGATCCCGTGTTTGGTATTCTGGTTCAACTTTCAAAGATTAAAGACGAACAGTTTGAAACCAGCGGGCAAGCCGAGCTGGATAAAATCTTGCAACAAGTGAAGGACGGAGCGTATGCTGCCAATGAAATTGTGGTTGCCCGTGTGCAACAAACCAAACTGGTTCATCATTTTGATCTAGCCAAGCTGTACGGCAAACTATCCCGTGAAGCGTTGACCGATTTGGCTGGCAAACCTGAAGGCGAACAAGCTGCCTGGAAACAGCTTCGAGAAGCTTTCGATGAAACTGGAACCCCGGGAGCGTACACGGCAGAAAATGTCACGGGAGTTATCAACCGAGCCGAACGCAATGTCTACAATAATCTCAAGAAGAAAATTAACGCTTTGACAGCCCGTTCTCCTGGGGCGCCTCCTCGGGCGATGGTGCTTAATGATAAACCGAAACCAGTCACGCCTGTGATATTCAAGCGAGGCAATGCGGGAATGCGTGGCGACAAAGTTCCTCGCCGTTTTCTAGAAGTCTTATCTTCTGTTCGAAGCGAACCGTTCAGCGACAAATCCAGCGGTCGCCTGGGCTTGGCACAAGCGATTTCCAGTCCTGAAAACCCACTCACTGCCCGAGTGCTGGTCAATCGAATCTGGATGCAACTGATTGGCAAGGCGTTGGTCAGTGAAACCAGCGATTTCGGTCTGCGTACCGCACCGCCAACTCATCCAGAATTACTTGACTATCTTAGTGCAGAATTCGTTGCACATAACTGGTCGATCAAATGGCTTGTTCGAGAAATCGTGCTTTCGGAAACATACCGTCAAAGCAGCCTCGCGAATGAAGCCGGTTTGAATGCAGATTCTGAGAATCAACTTGTGTGGCGAATGAATCGTAAACGCATGACTTTTGAAGGCATGCGAGATTCGATGCTCTTTACCGCCGGGCTTTTGAATATCGATTTGAATGGGCAAGCAGAATCTCTTGAAGGAAAGACTCCGACACATCGCAGAGCCATCTACGGCTTTATTGACCGAAACAATGTTTCACAGTTGCTGCGGACTTTTAATGTCGCAGGACCAAGTTCCAGCGTTTCCCAGCGACCTCGCACGACAGTGCCTCAGCAGGCACTGTTTGGAATGAACTCGCCGTTTGTCATGTCCTTGGCAGAATCGATTACAAAATCGGTGGATACCAAACAGACAACTCCTGCAATCGAACAATTATATCGCAAAGTTTATCACCGCGATCCTGCACCAGACGAAACAGCCTGGTGCAAAGAGTTTATTGAAAGCCAAACCGAAAACAAAAACGCCTGGCAAGAGCTGGCACAAGCACTACTGTTAAGCAACGAATTCATGTTTATCGATTAAGCTAAGACTTGGTTTGCAGGGTCCGCTGTTAGGGCCTGAATTTTGGTAACACAAGACAGAGATAACAAAATGGTCCGCACAATGGACCCTACTTTTTACGAGGTGCGTGATGTACGACATTCCTAGTTCCAGACGAGATATGCTCAAACGATGTGGCGTGGGATTCGGTGCGATGTCCCTGGCGGCAATGCTATCGGGGGAACAGACACAGGCGGGCATCAACAATCCGATGTCTCCCAAGCAGTCTCATTTTCCGGGCAAAGCCAAGCATGTCATTCACATTTTTCTGAATGGCGGAGCATCCCAGGTTGATACTTTTGATCCGAAGCCTGCTTTGGATAAATGGGCAGGAAAAACCTTGGACGGAGGCAACTTCAAAACCGAACGGAAAACGGGTTCAGTTCTTGCATCACCATTTTCCTTCAAAAAATACGGCGAAAGTGGCATCGAAGTCAGTGAGATCTTTTCTCATCTGGGAGAATGCGTCGATGACATGACCTTCATTCGTTCGATGCATGCAGATGTCCCGAATCACGAGCCTTCTTTGATGCTGATGAACTGTGGCGAAGCCCGGGCACTTCGCCCAAGTATGGGTTCATGGGTGACTTATGGACTCGGCACAGAGAATCAAAATCTACCCGGGTTTATTGTCATGTGCCCCAACGGGATGCCAATTACAGAATCTGCAAATTGGCGATCTGCATTTTTACCCGGTGCGTATCAGGGGACGCATATTGATACCAAGTCAACCAAGGTTTCCGACCTGATCCAAAATATCCGAAATTCTAAAATCCCTTACGAACAACAACGTAAACAACTCGATTTGCTGCAAAGACTGAATCAAAAACATTTTGAACCACGAGCAGAGGACGGCCAACTGGAATCGAGAATCCAGTCTTTTGAACTCGCTTACCGCATGCAAATGGAAGCAACCGACGCTTTCAATACTTCCAACGAACCAAAGCATATTCAAGAAATGTATGGCAAGGGTGTTCATGCCCGGCAATGTATGATCGCAAGAAAGCTGGTAGAAAAGGGTGTCCGATTCATTCAACTTTGGCACGGAGCCGGTCAGCCTTGGGATAGTCATGACGACATTGAAATCAATCATCGAAGACTCGCTGGTCAGTGTGATCAACCGATCGCAGCATTGATCAAAGACTTGAAACAACGCGGCTTGCTCGACGAAACGCTCATTATTTGCAGCGGCGAATTTGGCCGAACTCCTGTGGTGGAATTACCTACTTCGGGGGCCAATGCTGGGAAAATCAATGGGCGTGACCACAACCACTACGGTTTCACCACCTGGCTGGCAGGTGGTGGCGTCAAAGGGGGGCATGTACACGGTGCAACAGACGAATTTGGCTTCCGAGCGATTGAAAACAAGGTGCATGTTCACGATTTGCAAGCGACAGTCATGCACCTGCTGGGGTTTGATCACGAAAGGCTGACCTTCCGATTTTCCGGGCGAGACTACCGTTTGACTGATGTCCACGGGCATGTCGTGCCAGAAATTTTGGCATAACTGGTATTCCTCGCAGAGCATTCAAGCTGCTTGAATTCTTAAGTCGATAAGACATAATGCAGGAAATGTTGCAAACAGACTGGAATCTATAAATTATTATAGTTTTAGATCCCACTTGTTTGCATAATTAAACGTAATACCAGCAAACAGGTGCCGCAGCGACATAGGACGTCGTCTACGAAGTATCCACTCCGTAATTTCAACAGTCGAACAGAAGAGCTCCAGCATCGGAGCAATCTTCAAAACATCGACCTGCTGACTTTTTAAAGACGTTCGGTTCGGGCATGAGTTCACATCAAACACATCTTGATGAAAACAGAGCAGCAAAGCGATGGCTTCCCCGATCAGTAACTTTCGTTATGACTGGTCTCTATTTTTCGGGTACGCTACTTTGGTTGGTTGCAATTTTGATTCGACTCACCGTTCGTGATTTGAGTCCTTATCCTCTGGTGACGGTATTATATTACGCAACCCCGGGAGTGTTACTGTTTGCCACTGCTGGCTTACTGATGTTTTTCGCAGGGGTTTTAGGACGATCTCGTACAGCTGCAACGTGGTGTATTATGGGGCTTGTGGTTGCTCAGTGTGCAGGCTCGCATCATCCAGTTCCTGCCCCTTCATCACAGTCACAGCAAACCAACCAGGTCTACCGACTGCTTTTGTGGAATGTTTGTCATGGTCGGCAAGGCTGGGATAACATTGCCAGCGAAATCAATAAACATCAAGCGGACATCATCGCGCTGGTTGAAGCGGGAGATCCTTCTGAGCAAATGCGGACATTCTGGAAAGAGCAATTCCCCGAATACGATACTTCCCTGCTTGGCGGAGAAATGGTGCTGTTAACACGAGGGCAATCGACAGAAGTACGAGCCAGAAAAATCGGTCGAGAAGGGCAAGTTCGAGAAGTTGATCTCATTCTTAATGGTCACGCAGTCACAACGATGGTGGTCGATATTCACGGACGCCTCGATATCCCCCGAGGCGAATCGATTCAAGATTTAGCAAACTTAATGAAACACAGGAAATCCCAGCCGGTGCTGATTGCAGGGGATTTCAACACGCCGAAAGAATCGCCGCTGTTTCAGCCCCTGCGTCAACAATCCAGCAATGCCTTTGAGGTTGCAGGGCAAGGTTACTCACCAACCTGGCCCTGGATGTTTCCAGTTTTAGTGATTGATCAAGTTTGGAGCAATGATCATATCACGTTTGATTCCAGTCAAAATATTTGGTCAAAAGCTTCGGATCACTGTGCGATTCTTACCGAATTTCACTTTAAATAGTAACATAAGGGAACCTCTATTAATTCAAGCGGGGCACAGACATTCGGTGTCTGTTTCGTTTGAGCATGCCTTCATTTAAGACAGACAAGAATGTCTATCCTCCGCTCGCAATGTCTTTTTGAATTAATAGAGGTTCCCTTGTTTCAATGGTTCCAGACCTGACAGACCGAGAATTTTTACTACACTTTACACAGACGTAAATTCATCATCTCGTTCTGAAACCGCACGCTGCAAACCTCGACCAATCAGTTACGCACTTATGAACTCAGCATCGACACCAGAAACTCCGTCTGAAAAAAAAAGCGAGCAGCCTCCCGTCTCGTTGCAGCGTGACTACATACAAGATGCGCTGACGAAATTGACCGAAGGCTTAGCCCCTTATGCAGAAGGTAAGCTACAAGCGGTCTATCGAGACAACTGGATGCGATACGCGAAAGCAAGTTTTCGCAGGCCTCGTGAAAAGAGTCCCGGGAGCAAATCAAACGAATTCGACTGGGATGCTCATTCCACGCTGACAGTTGTCTGGGATCAGTGGAACGCAGTTTTTCGTCAGCACCTGGGGCATTTCGAGCGTTCTTTGGTCAGCGAACTGCGGGAGTTCCGCAACCGCTGGGCTCACCAGCGGCAGCTTAACTTCGATGACACCTACCGAGTTCTCGACAGCGTTGAACGGCTACTTTCTTCGATCGGATGTGACGAATTAGCCAGTGAAATTTACGAAACAAAGCAAGAGCTTTTGCAACGAGAGTTTTCCGACAAAATTAATGATGAACAACGGGCACATCAAAACAATCAAAACAAGTGGTGGACCATTGGTGTTTATGTCACCTGCTGTATCGCGATTGTGGCACAGATGATTTTGTCATGGAGTTCCAGCGGCTATTTGATTGCAGGATTTGTTGTGCTGGTCTTTATGTTTTTGATCTTCCAACGTTTGAAAACCGAGCCGGTTATTTACGGGCCGCGAGAATGCAGAAAATGCTTCCGGATTATTTACATTTCAGATTGCCCGTACTGCAAACGGAAACATGAATAATACGCATTCGCGTACTTGTTCGCGCGTCGGATGTTTTCTTACCCTTGTCAGCACAAGGTCACGATCAATCACGCGACGCAGGTTTTTATTGAGCTTGGTATAAGCTACAGGATTCCATGGTTCCCACAAACGAAAAAAAGCTCATCCTCGTGATCACGTTGCTCGCTGCAATGTTGCGATTATGGGGATACTCCGCAGTCAGTATCGAACATTTTGACGAAGGCGTTTATGCCTCGAATATATGGTTCGATCAGGACGAAGGTTATCGTTATCCGGACAGACATTTGTATGCCCCGCCGCTTGTGCCCACCTTGATTGAATGGGGACATGTCATTCTGGGACCGACCTCGCTGGCAACGATATTACCAGGGCTGTTGGCTGGGATTGCAACAATCCCGTTATTATGGTGGTTCGGCAGACAAATTGCAGGTCCGTTTGCAGGGCTGTGTGCGGCTTCGCTACTCGCGACTAACGAAGCACACATCCTTTATTCCCGCACTGCACTTACCGAACCACTACTCTGTTTTTGGATGTTGCTTTCAGTTTATCTCGCTCATCAAGCTTTGACTCATTTATTGCAGGGTGAGAAATCTGATTTAAAAACTGGCTGGCTGGCTGGGTTCGCTGGACTGACTGCTGGCTTGGCGTGGTTGTCAAAATACAATGGTTGGCTGGCGCTGGCGGTGATTGTTTCGGCTTCTTTGGCGTGGGGACTGTTCAGCAAATTTACGGTCAAGAAATGGAGCAAACTCGCTGCTGGCTCTGCATTGATTGTGCTGGTTGCATTTCTGGTGTGGCTGCCTTATTTGTCTGCGTTACAAAAATTCGGTGGCTATGCTGCTGTGGCAGGTAACCATCAACAGTATTTTGTAGGCTTGGCAGGCTGGCAGGAATCTTTGTTTGCCCAACTCTCGAAACAATTTCAATTGCTCGGCATAACGTCCGCCTGTGGATTTGGCATCGTTGGTGTTCTCGTTTGGAAAAGATCGATGTGGATCACCCCCCAAAAAACGCCTCACAGTTTCTCTTTGGCTCAGATCTCACTGGGAAGTTGGATGACGGCCAGTTGGTTGATTGGTCTGAGTGTTGCGATCCCGCTATATTACCCGTACCCGCGACTGTGCGCCCCGTGGATGATCGCCTTCTGCTTAGCGACCGGCCTGATCGTTTCCAAACTTTGCCAGGGCGGCAATGTAAATAGGACTCAGGAACAAAATCCATCTAAAAAGCATGAGCTTCAAACGTTATTATCTGTTATCCTGTTAGCAGGAGTTTCCCTGATTGGTCCGTTGCGATTGGCGCCTGCCTGGGAGCCTCGTAATGAATACCGCCGCATTGCGACAAAGTGCGTAATGGATGCTGGGGAAATTGCGAAACAGCAAGGTCATGCTGCCGAGGAAGTTGTTTTTTATGTCTATGGCGAGCCTGCAATGTTTTATCATCTGAGTGCAGCTGATCGTTTAACCGGACCGATTGGTCATCTCGATTTCGCAAAGCCGGGGGCATCACGAGTTCCATTTCCCACGTTTCTGGTAGTCGGTCCTCATGCCTTGCGGTCTGATTTGTTCCACGAACAATGGAAGGAACTCGGAGACCATTTTCAATTAATTGCAGAATATCAATACCACCCCAGTTTACTGGTTCAACTCAACAAAAAAGATGGCGATCAGGAAAAGGAAACTTCCTTGCCTGTCAAACTTTATCAACTGAAATAGAGCATCAAGAGAACAGGGACAAAAAGCTCAAGAACTGTGACTGACATTCTTTGTTCAATTTATCCGTGGAAATCCGTGGCTCACTTTTTTCTGTGTTATTTAATCCAGGTCGAAACATCAATGGAACTAGACGATAAAGTCTGTTACTGCTTCCATGTGCCGAAGCGAAAAATCATGAATTTTATTCGTCTGTACAAGCCTAAGCGGGCTAGTCAGATTAGTGAATGCAATGGGGCAGGTACGGGCTGCGGCTGGTGCATTTCTTATTTGAAGCGAGCTTTCGAACAAGCACAAGACGCTGGAACGATTTCCCGAGAACCCGATCCAACACCCGAAGATTACGCCAGGCAGCGAGCAGCTTACAACAAGGCAGGCAAAGGAAAACCAGCAGCCGGAGCTGAACCGCTACCTGATGAAAAACCGTAGCAAGGTGAAGTGGCCTGAAATATTCCAATTACCGGTAATTGCTAGAATTCTTAGAAATATCAGGAAAAGATTTTCAGACTTCTCACCGCCCAACATAGCTGGAATTAAGTAGGAATAAGTAGAATAAACCACGGAGACACAGAGGCCACAGAGAAAAACCCAGGGGGACTTATTACATCGCAAATCAAGAAGGTGCATCTCTTGAGTTATACTGACTGTTTAACTTCTACTTTTTTACTCGGTGTTCTCTGCGTCTCCGTGGTAAAATCATCTGCCAGTTTTCACTTGTTCCCGACTGGGATTATGAGAGCAAATGAGACAGCCGATGTTTAACATTTGTTAGACTACGAAGTTGCTGATCCTTTGAGCTGATCTCAATATCAAGTCCTCGGGTTGCTACGCAACACAGACAACCCTGAACGGGATTGTCTGNGCTACCCGGCTTCGAGTAGCACACGAATTAAAACGGTACGTATTGGGTGATTAGTTTCAGAATAACCATTGCAAACAGAGCTGCGATGGTGTCGTCAGCCATAATTCCCCAACCGCCGGGCAATGCCTCAAACTTTTTGATTGGCCATGGTTTGAGNATATCAAAAATGCGNAACAGTACGAACCCCATCAATNCGGTTTNCCAGNNCAATGGTGTGAGCAGATGCACCAGCGGGTAAGCTGCAAGTTCATCGAAAACAACCGCTCCGGGGTCATGTTTACCATAGTACTTTGCACCGGCGTTACACAAAGGCACCCCGACCAGAAAGNGTACAACCAGCACCGGCAGCAACCAAAGCCCTTGAATACTCGCAACAGCCAGCCCCCAGACCAGAACAGGCCCCCATAACGTGCCCACGGTTCCGGGAGCAAATGGAGAATCTCCAGCGCCCAAACCGATCGCTAGCCNAACCCGGTAATCTTTGCGAGGTGGCTTCGTTTCCTGGATTTCATTCATGGTAGGATGACTCATCGATCGCAAAACAAAGTACCGGCTTTTAGGAGTACTTCTAATCAAATGGTTCTCCCCCTTGGGAAGGGGAGTTAGAGGGGGTTTTTAAACTTGCTCTTTTATAGCCCGAGAAGTCATTAGTCAAAATACTTTTTGATAATCCACTGGGGTTGGTGTCGATCAGGTTTACGTTTTACTTTGGAGAGATCGATCTGCATAGGTTTTGGATTTTCAACGCTCAGCGACTGTGTGTCACCAATGTTTCGTTGCCAATCTTTCAATAGAACCTGCATCTTTTGAAGCTGTGAAGCGTACTTCGGGTTTTGGACAAGGTTTTTCTTTTCATGTGGATCGTTTTCCAGATCGAATAACTGAGAATGATTGATGTTCGGATAAACAATCAACTTCCAGCGTTGGTCTCGAACCGAGCGTTGTATATTCAAATAAGGCAGGAAGACAGACTCACGTACTTGATCTTTTTCGCCTTTCCAGATGGAAGATAAATCGTGACCTTCTAATCCGGCTGGCCCTTGAATTCCCGTTAATGCACAAAGCGTTGGGTAGATATCGAACAGGTAGGAGAATGCCTCGGTTTGTTTTCCTTGAGGAATTCCTGGACCACTGAAAATCAAAGGCGACTTCATACTGTGTTCATAAACAGATTGCTTGCCCAGCAAGCCGTGGCTTCCCAAGGCTAATCCATGATCGGCTGCGTAGACAATGATTGTGTTATCCGCTTCGCCGGTCTGCTCAAGGGCTTCGAGTATCCGACCAATTTGATCATCCATTTGTGTGATCAAACCGTAGTATTCACACAACTGATCGTTGATGACATCTGGCTGGCGAGGCCAACCGGCTAGTACTTCATCACGAATAACCAAAGAACCGTTATTGAATGGATGTTGGGGCAGAAAGTTTTCCGGCAGCGTCGGACGATTGTTGTAATACATCTCCCGATATTTCTCTGGAGGATTACGAGGATCGTGAGGTGCAGAAAATGCAACGTATGCAAAGAATGGCTGTTCTGGTTTTCGATCTTTCAAAAACTCGACAGCCGCATCAGCAAACAAAACACTTGAAAACTGATTACCTGTCCCGCGGTTGATCAATTTGCCATCTTTGATTTCTGAAACCGGGACTTTGGTGTGATCACACATGCCTCCCATGAAGACATTTTTTCCCTGCTCAAAACTACGAAGAATTGCGGCTCCGCCATTGTGCCATTTTCCAGTCGCAAATGTAGCATAGCCCTGCTTGCGTAAAGTCTCTCCTAAGGTAACTTCTCCGATGAGCTGACTGTTAGAATGCATCCAGA
Source organism: Planctomycetaceae bacterium (assembly GCA_016765335.1). Taxonomy (GTDB): domain Bacteria; phylum Planctomycetota; class Planctomycetia; order Planctomycetales; family Planctomycetaceae; genus Rubinisphaera. The sequence goes on along the minus strand of JAESQE010000312.1, from coordinate 4,367 downwards.
TTTTTCCGGAATGCACCATCGCACGACTGGGGATGCAAACGGCACCGCTGTTCGATCCAAAACAGTAATTATTCCGGAAGCTGAATCCCTGTTTTACAATTTTATCGATATGAGGCGTTTGGATTTGCGAATTCCCGTGGGCGCGAATCGTATCCGCTCTTTGGTCGTCCGCAAACAAAAACAAAATATTCGGTTTCTTGGCAGCTTGAATCGAACCGCAGGTAAGTTGCATCAGGCTACTGAATGAAAGCAGCATCAATGTGAAGATCGAACTAAATTTCATGAATATCATCTTTCTGATACGCCTTCGCGTAATTGTTTGTTCGTTGGATTGATACCATTGATCTGGAAACCGATAGCATAGAACGAAATCACAACCAGCTGTTTCATAATGGCTGAGGTTTATCATGATCGAGTAAACTGCTTACGTCAAACCAACAGGACATTTTCTGACAATGCAGCCCGAATCGCAACAAAGCACGCTAAAGCGTGAACTCCAACTGCTCTCATTTTGAAACTGCGGTGTTAAATCAAAAAAAAACCGGCGGCTAGCGCCTTGCCGCTCATTTCCTCATCAGTGTCAATTAATGTTTACACATCGGAAGTCATCAAATACTTCTACTTTGTGGACAAATTCCTGTTCTCACGTTGTAAATTGCCAACATCAGCTATAAAGACATTTGACTCTGAGTGCTTTGATACTGAATACTGTCTTGATATTATTGTATTCAGTTTTTACACACGATTGAGTAAGTCGTCTCTGCTTAGGATTATTTGGTAATTATGGCTTTAATTGAAGCATTTGTTCGCAACCCCGTGAAGGTCATCGTGGGGGTTCTGCTGGTCACGTTGTTCGGAGCGATCTTCTTTTTTCGCATGCCGATGCAATTGACGCCTGAGGTTCAACGACCATCGATCACAGTTTCTACTCGCTGGCCCGGCGCAAGTCCTCAAGAAGTAGAACGCGAAATTGTCCTGGAACAGGAAGAATTTCTCAAATCTGTTGAGGGGCTCGTGCGGCTAACTTCTGAAAGTGCAGATTCTCAGGGATCGATCACGCTTGAATTTCAGGTGGGCACGAATTTGGACCAGGCCTTGCTTAAGGTCAACTCGCGATTGCAGCAGGTTGCTGATTACCCAGAGAACGCCGACCAGCCTGTGATCAGTACATCTAATTCGTCCGATTCTCCGGTTGCCTGGTTCATCTTCGGTGCCCGGTCGCCTGCTGATTCCGAATTAGAAGCCTTCCAGAAAAAGTATCCCAAGTTAAAGAAAGAAATCGAACATGTTCGCCGTTCACACAACATCGGACTGGCGATGTTGCGTTTGAGAGATCTCGCGAAATCGCATCCGGAAATTGAAGAATTACTGCCTCCCAAAGATTTGAATGTTACCGAACTGCGACGCTTTGTTGAGGATGAAATTGAAGCACGTTTTGAACGCGTTCCTGGAGTTTCGCAATCTAACGTGATTGGTGGTCTGGAAGACGAATTGCAAATTGTGGTTGACCCCGAAGAACTCGCTGCCCGGCAGTTAACAATTCTGGATGTCAGACGAGTCCTTCGAGGACAGAACGCAGATACGTCCGCAGGTAATTTCTGGGAAGGAAAAAGGAAATGGGTTGTGCGAACCCTGGGACAATTCCAAAACATTGAAGATATCGAAAAGCAACTGTTGGCCGTACGTGATGGTGCTCCGGTTTATGTGCGCGATGTTGCAGAAGTTCGCTTAGGATTTAAAAAACCGGACGGACTGGTTCGGCGAGTCGGCGAGTCAAGCATCGCGGTCAATTGTATCCGAGAAACCGGTGCGAATATTCTTGACGTCATGGATGGCTTACGGGAAGCACGGGATGATATTGACGAAAACATTCTCAAAGCTCGTGGCTTACAGTTGATTCAGGTTTATGACGAAACCGATTACATTTATTCGTCAGTCAATCTTGTTCGGCAAAATATATTTGTGGGCGGTGCATTAACAATGATTGTGTTGATGCTGTTTCTGCACTTAAATTTACGGACTCTCATTTTGATGCCGTTTATTTTGATCAGCGCTTTGGCAGCTGCTTATCTTAATGCCTGGTTCTTTGCGATTTCGCTGGGCTTCATTTTACTGGCTGGATTTTGGTATGCCCGCGGAGCATTAATTGTTGGCGTCGCGATCCCGATCAGTATTATTGGAACCTTTCTGATACTCGGGTTATTGGATCGATCATTGAATGTGATCAGCCTGGCAGGTCTTGCTTTTGCAGTCGGAATGTTGGTTGATAACGCTGTCGTGGTGCTGGAAAACATCTACCGGCACGCACAAATGGGAGAAAAACCGTTTGAAGCCGCAATCAAAGGGACACACGAAGTCTGGGGAGCGATTGTCGCTTCGACATTAACAACCATCGCCGTCTTTTTGCCGGTCGTATTCGTACAGGAAGAAGCCGGGCAGCTATTTCAGGATATCGCGTTGGCGATTAGCTCTGCTGTAGGAATATCGCTGATTATTTCGGTCACATTAATTTCAACTACCGCAGCAAGAATATTGAAAACAACAGACAAGACTGATGCCGACAAGCCGGTCAGCTTTTTGGAATCATTCATCAATGGCGTCGGTCAGCGATTTGTGATTTTAATTGTCGGAGCCAATCAGTTGATTTTGCAATCTGTTCTGCTTCGATTGTTAACGGTTTTCATTCTTGTGGGTGCTTCCATCGGATTGAGTTTTCTGCTGTGGCCCAAGGTGGAATATTTGCCGACTGGTAATAGAAATTTGGTCTTTGGGATTTTGTTGCCTCCTCCGGGATACAATCAAGACGAACTGATGAAACTCGGCGAAACAGTGGAATCCGCACTCCAACCGTACTGGAATGTTGATCCCGGTAGCCCCGAAGCTGAAAAATTAGATGCCCCGGTGATTGGCGATTTCTTTTTTGTTGCCCGAGGGAAAATGGTCTTTATCGGAATCCGTGCACACGATCCCTTACGAGCCGCCGAAATGGTCCCGCTGGTTATGCGAACCGGAGCGAGCCTGCCGGGAACTTTTGCAGTCGCCAAGCAATCCAGTTTGTTTGAACGGGGACTGACATCTGGTCGAACCATCGACATCGAAATCATTGGTCCCGATTTAAAACGTCTCACTCAAATGGGAGGACAAATCTTTGGGCAGGTCAGAGAAAATATCCCCAATGTACAAGCTCGCCCAGTCCCCAGCCTCGATTTGTCGAGTCCGGAAATTCATCTTCATCCGCGGTTACTACAATCTGCCGAGTTACAAATCAGCTCTGCCGATTTGGGTTATATCACCAATGCATTAGTGGATGGTGCCTATGCGGGCGACTATTTTGTCGGTGGAAATAAAATCGATCTGACAATTCTTGGTCTCGAACAAAGCATGCAATCAACACAGGATGTGAAAGCTCTTCCGGTTGCAACTCCTTCGGGACAACTGGTGCCCTTGGGGACGTTGGCTCATGTCGAAATGAGCAGCGGCCCCGAGCAAATTAACCATCGAGAACGCCAGCGAGCCATTACCATTGAAGTTTCCCCGCCGCCAGAAATGGCTCTGGAAGATGCCATGCAAATCATCCAGACAAAAATCGTGCAGCCGATGTACGAATCGGGCCAGCTGGGCGATTCTTATCGTATTAACTTAACCGGAACCGCAGACCTCTTAAGCAAAACGTGGGCTTCGCTGAGTTTCAATGTGGCGTTGGCGTTATTGATTACGTACTTGCTGATGGCTGCTTTGTTTGAATCGTGGCTGTATCCGTTTGTGATTATTCTGAGTGTGCCACTCGGAGCACTGGGAGGATTACTGGGGTTAGCGGTGCTGAATTTGTTTATGTTTCAGGCGTTGGATGTACTCACGATGCTCGGCTTTGTCATTTTAATTGGTACCGTTGTGAACAATCCCATTCTTATTGTGCATCAATCGCTGGTCCATATTCGAGACGAAGGCATGTCGCCTAATGAAGCAATTTTAGCCTCCGTGCGAACCCGTATTCGTCCCATCTTCATGACCACGACAACCACCGTACCCGGCTTATTCCCGCTGGTCCTGTTCCCCGGAGCAGGCAGCGAACTGTACCGAGGCCTGGGCAGCGTCGTCCTGGGAGGCTTGATCGTCTCCACCTGCTTCACGCTACTGCTGGTCCCCATCCTGTTCAGCCTGATGATGGACCTGCGGCAGTATTTGATAAGATTAATCTGGCGGTAAGACGCATCATTTCGTCCTTGATACCATTCAGAACGACTTGATCAAATTACATCTGTATTTGCACATTCTCTTCGCAAAGCAACTTACCTCAACCTCGGGTACCTGCGGCACTCACACGACCCTGAACGGGATCGTATGAGCTACCCGAGATCAGTTTTCGT
>JAESQE010000311.1 GCA_016765335.1 Planctomycetaceae bacterium | reverse complement strand
AGCAGCGATTTCTCGCATTCTCGCTGACCTGGAACAATTGGGCGTAAAAGTTCTCGATTGGCAAAACTATCTGGAACAATCTCAGAATATTTGGGGATCGGATTATTTGCAGGCGATTTCCTGTGCCCGAACTTTCCGCACAGCCGAACTGCTGCTTCATCAGCGTCAAATAAATCCTAACTTCTGGCAGGAATTTTCAAGATGTCAGGATTCACATTACTGGGCACAACTCGATGATGAAACGCAGCTCAACCATCGAAATATAATTCAGCAAATGCAACAGTGGTCTGAATTTGGCAAACACCTGGCTTCCCCGTGGAACATTGTTATTGGTGGCCTCCCCAATGTTGGAAAGTCTTCGCTGATCAATGCGATTTTAGGATATAAGCGAGCCATCGTGGTTGATCAACCGGGGACGACGCGAGATGTTGTGACCGGCGAGACTGCGATTGATGGTTGGCCGGTTCTGCTGAGTGACACAGCTGGTCAGCGAGAAACAGGTGATGTACTGGAATCGGCGGGCATTGATCGAGCAATCCAAGCGATGCAAAAAGCCGATCTGCAAATTCTACTTCTGGACCGAGCGACTGCACCTGATCAGCAAAATCAAATTTTGATGTCAAAGTTTCCAGAAGCGCTGCTGGTTTTCAATAAGATAGATATCGAAGCAGATCCCAACTGGAACAACATTGCATTTCAGGTAAAACCTCTGGATGTCTCATGCGAAACCGGACAAGGGATCGAATCGCTGATTCAATCCATCATGCAAAAGCTAATCCCGCAACTGCCACCAGAAAATCTTGTCCTGCCTGTGACCAGCCGGCAACAACATCTGCTGAGCAAGTTAATACCTTTAATCCAGTAAACCAATGGCAGCACAAAGCCAGGCACGATGACTTCCAACTACCAGCCCGAAACGCCAGCGAGTGAGTTCATCTCGAAATAAAAACTCACTCGCTGACGCTTCGGGCTGGTATGGAATTGATGTAGGCCGGAATATTCCTACTTTGAACGGAGTCTGCATGAGATGAAGATTTCATCTTTCTGGTGCTACTCAAGAGCAACGTAAAGCAATTCCGGCAATCTTGCTAAGGAGGCAATTTGAACCAAAAGCACCCTTAGATTTGATTAGATTTGATAAGGCTGTATCTACATTGTATTCGTCAGTATATCATATGTTCGCCCGTGTTTGGTGCAGGTTTAGATAATTTCTTACTAATTCATGGAAGCTGGGCAACGAGTCGTTCTTATGCAAAAGGTAGAACAAGGGTTAAGGGTTCCTGCCATCTCCATGCTGTTTAATCGCTCTCACAGCCTTCCTCTGTCAACCAAATGGTGACTGCTCTTCATTCATCAATCTATGGTTACTGGCGTTATTTACCTTGTTACATCGCTCTAAGAAAAATATCACAGATTATGCGTTCCAGGGGAGTTCATCCTGCAAATCTCAATGCCCAATGCCGTTCCAATGCTCTTAATTTAAAGAGGAAATGGTATGTGCTGATAATCTAATTCAGAGGGGGCATTTGTTTGTGTGAATTGGCCTATGGGGATATTCATTAAGAAAAGTGTGCGGGGTTCATTCACGATAGGGAACTTAACAACAGAATGTAGAATCTAATCTCTCACGATGAGCACAAAAATGACAAAGGGAATGGGCGACAGTTAGCCTATAAAAGAAGTGTTTAGACAAGATTGAACTGCTAAGTCCTCTACATAGGATAGAAAGGGAGTGTGAGGATTGGAGGGAGTGTAAAGAGATTTTTTGTTATCGGTTGAGTGTTGTGTATTTGGTATCTTTGTAGGTCGTTAGGGAGCTATCGTAGTATTGTAATACGGTATCGAATATCCATGTTTAAGGTGTTATTCGCATATGATATCTAGATGGCTCTATCAGACTGTTCCCGCCCAAAGAAAAAAAAGAAAACAACTAGAAAACTGACAGAAAAACGGGTAAGAATAGGTAGGAATAGGTTAAAAATCGAGAAAACCAACCAACCAACCAACCAACTTTTTTTTATTCAGAGGATGAGAGATTTGCTGGAAAGAATTAAACGGATTGTCTACAATACATATATGCGAGTAATTTCTCGTTTTTATTGGTTTATAGAGAAAGGAGTAGGAGTATTGTAATATGTCGACTGAAGATAGTTTTGAGGTTCATATACCAACCATCGTTGAAGAGTATGTTGATGGGTTATCAGTTCGTGAAGATAGAAAGAAAAGCTACTACAAGGTTTATTTGTACCTTGAATCAATTGTCAAAGCAGATTCATGGGGAACAGCAGTATCGTCCCAGGCATTAAAGAAGATATGCGACAACTACAAGCCCATAATTGCAGACTTTGAGAAAATCGGCCTTCTCAAGAAGCATTCAAACCACAGCTCTGGCACGAGATGCTGTAAGTACAAGTTTATTTTTAAGAACAGGCACGAAACCACACCGGTTAAAATCCCCAATTTGGGTGAAGGTCGCATTAATATTCGTTCTTCCAATGTTAATGAATACCAAAAACGGAAACGCAATTGGACTTCTCAGTTAGATTGGTCTGATGAGTCGATTGTTAGCGGGAAGTCAAAGAATCAGCTCATTCGTTGGTTTGCAACTGAAGATAATTATTCAGGTAGGCTGACTGATTCGTTTACGTCGATATCTCGCGAAGATAAGCAACACTTACGGTTCAATAACCAAAAACTTGCGGACTTTGATATTCGGTCTGCTGTGCCTCAGTCTCTTGCTAGGCTGACCGGTGACGAGTTACTGCTCGAATCAGCTCTCTCCGATAGTCTCTCTGACAACCTCTACGTGTCTGTGTACCAATTTAAGGAAGAGTTCAGTAAGAGGTGGTACAACTCGGAATGGAAAAAGGATGGCTGGAACTCAACAGCCAGCACGCGAGACATAGGTAAGAGAGTATTGCTATCGTGGTACAATCAAAGCGTTGCGCAGCAAAAGAGAAACCCTGCTCATCTCTTTATGAAGAAAGAATTCATTGAGCACTTTGATTATGTTGTTGGAGCGAAGACGGATGCAGGCATTGCGGCTAAGAATTCTGTGGATGCTAACAGCTCAGTAGAGAAAGCAGAGAAATGGGCAATCGCAAAGCAAGCTCAAGAGCTAGAAGTAGAACACTGGCTTCATCAGATTGTCATTTCTTATGCGATTGAAGAGCAACGACCAATCTTCTCAATTCATGACGGCGCGATGCTTCCGGAAGATGATAGAGATAAGTTCTGGAACCACTTCAATGAGCACAATGAATTCGAATGGTCAATCAAAGAGAAAGAACCAATCTATCTTCCCTGCCACGCAAACAATTTCCCCTTGAAGCTCAACTTGACATATCCCTTCCTCTCTAAAATGGATATCGGAGAAGGTCAAGCAATGTAAGTTTAACTTCCCCGAAGAATTACTCGTGGTGCATCCTCTCTGACCTCGTAGAACGCTCAAGAGAGGGCATGTTATCAACTGTAATCATAGATTGGCTAAATCCTTTGGGACAGAAGAAGAGAACGCCTAAGCTTCAAAATGAAAGGAACACCCAGCCTTACTCATGGAAGCAAAAATTCCCAATAATCAGCAGTCATCAATGAGCCATGAAGCGGCAACAATCGGTGTATAATATTATGTCAGTGTATTCAAAAACAACTGCACCCTGAGGGGGATAATTAATATTAAATGTATGATAAATGAGGCAAGAAAATGAGCAACGAGAATAAATCAATCAGGAATTACTATCACGAATCCCTCTTCCTTAAAAGCATCTGTGGTTTTTCTGAATTTCAATCTTTTGTTTATAATTATGGGGATAGATTCAGTATCGAAAATGCAAACTCGATAGCAGTGATGTCAGATGTTGAGCAAGCACTTAGGCAAAGATACGGTTTATCGCTGGAAAAACAATTTGCCAGAATACAAGGAGATTTTGCGGTTCCAGATTGCATTCTCAATATTCAACAGCCGTGGAAGATTAGCAAGGATGAATTGCTCAAGTTCCTTTCCAATTGCGGAGAAGCCCGAGAGTCTGATGACAATATATTATTCAATTTTAAAGGGAAGGAAATGATATGGTCTGAGGTCAAAACGCAGATGTGGAGATTTGACATTGAAGGTGAGAATCATGAAACGAATGACCTTCAATACGGGCTTAGCCTGATGTAAACAACGGCCAGAAAACGTAGCGCCCGGCGGTGAGTGGTAAATTGGAATAAAAGTGTAGCGCCCAGATGACCACCTGTCTTGTTTTTGTCAGACTTTCTGTTTTCAGAAAGTTCTGACTTTAACCGGGCAGGAGGTAACGGTGTACACTGATATGGAACAATGGGCTGAAATTCGTCGGCGAGTTCTCAATGGTGAGATCAGTAAACGCGGTGCTTGCGCTGAGTATGAAATTCATTGGAATACGCTGAAGAAAATCCTGACGCATACCGAGCCGCCGGGGTATCGACTGACTAAAACTCGGGTTCTTAAAATTGATCCGTTTTTACCAACCATTATTGAATACCTGAAGAGTGATAAAAAGACTCATCGCAAGCAACGGCATACGACCAGGAAGATATTCGAGCGGCTCCAGAAAGAGCATGGATTCACCGGTGGAATCACGATTGTTCAAGATGCGGTTCGCGAGTTGAAGCAAAACTCTCGTGAAGTTTTCCTGCCATTGAGCCATCCTCCTGGTGAAGCTCAGGTTGATTTTGGATTTGCTGATGTTCTACTTAATGGCGAGTTAACCAAAGTGGCTTTGTTTGTCATGACAATGCCTTATTCAGATGCCATTTTCATGCAGGCCTTTCCAAGGGAATGTACCGAATCATTCCTGGAGGGACACAAGCGAGCCTTTGAATTTTTTGGCGGTGTGCCAAAGCGTATCAGTTATGATAACTCCAAAATTGCAGTCGCCCGTTTCCTTGGGTCTCGCAAAAGAAAAGTGACAACCGAGTTTTCCCGACTGAAAAGTCATTTTTTATTTGAAGACCATTTTTGTCTGGTGAGACGTCCCAATGAGAAAGGGCATGTGGAACGTTTATTGGATTTTGCCCGCAGGAACTTTCTGGTTCCAGTTCCTGCGATTGATTCTCTGGAAAGACTCAATGAACAATTATGGCAATGTTGCCAGGAAGATTTGAAACGTCAGTTGCGGGGCAAGCCTTCTGCAAAACAAGTGTTGCTTATCGAGGAACAATCCTCGATGCTGCCCATCCCGAAGCAGACCTTTGATGCCCATCGTCTTGCGCAAGCCAACGCCAATTCCCTCTCTCTGGTTCGCTTTGATAAGAACAGTTATTCGGTGCCCACAAAGTATGCGTATCGTCAAATAACGATTGTGGGCACGGTCGATGAAGTCCGGCTTAGCTTTGAGGATCAGTTGATTGCCAGGCATAAAAGACACTGGGGCCGAGAGCAGTCATTCTTCGATCCCGTCCATTATTTAGGGCTTTTAGAGCGTAAACCAGGCGGGTTTGATCACGCCAAACCGCTGGAGAACTGGGATTTGCCAGTTTGCTTTGGGATTTTACGCCGCCGCATGGAATCCGAACTCGCTGACATCGGCACCCGCGAGTTTATCAAAGTTTTGCGACTGCTGGAGCGATATTCAATCTCTGAATTGAAGCACGCTGTGCAGTACGCCTTGGATATTGGAGTCGTTAATGCTGATGCCATTCGTTTGATATTGGATTATCAACAGGAAGTCCCCAGCACACTATTTTGTTTGGACGGTCGTCCGCACCTGAAACTGGTACAGGTTGCTCAGACTAATGTTTCTGCTTACCAGTCATTATTACTTGGAGGTTAAAAATTATGAAGAAAACTCAAACCAAATCTGTTGTATTGTTGCAACATCATCTTAAGAATTTGAGATTACCAACGATCCTCAATGAGTGCGAGAAAGTAGCCGTTCGTTGTGCGACTGATAATGTTGATCATCTCGGTTACTTGTTGCAATTGAGTGAACTGGAACTGATTGAACGAGAACGCCGTGCCGCCGAACGGCGATTGAAGGCCGCCAAATTCCCGACTCACAAAACTCTGGAGACGTTCGACTTCAAAGCCCAACCTTCTGTGAACAAAGTGCTTGTCAATGAATTGATGCGTGGCGAGTACATCGATAAGCGAGAGAACATTTTGCTGGTCGGGAATTCGGGAACTGGAAAAACTCATTTGGCGATTTCATGTGGAATCGCAGCTTGTGGCCAAGGGAAGAAAGTTCGTTTTTATCAGGTGACCGAACTGATTACGCATTTAATGGAAGCCCGCGAAGACCGAGATCTTCTGCGTCTCAAAAGACAACTCTCGAAACTCGACTTGTTGATTCTTGATGAACTGGGATACGTCCCTGCCAGCAAGCTCGGTGCCGAACTTCTGTTTGATGTCATCAGTACGGCGTATGAACGAATGAGTTTAATTGTGACAAGCAACTTGCCTTTTGAAAACTGGCCCGAAGTGCTCGGCAGCGAACGTCTTACCGGAGCCACTCTGGATCGCTTAACCCACCGCTGTCATATTCTGGAAACCGCTGGCGAAAGTTACCGATTACAGGACGCTAAACGTCGCCGCACAAAAAGCTCAAGCGGTAAACCGATCAAGACGAAGTAAGAAAAGGACTCACCTTTCTTGCGAACCACAGCCACCTTCGCAGGAATTTCCCCGCAACCAGCGCTACACTTTTTGCCCGCCGGGCGCTACGTTTTCTGACCGTTGTTTACACCCTTGCGAGGAACAGCTTAAGCGGTCTGGTTATATGTGTTGTATCGATTTGAGTGATGTTGCGTTTTTCTCTTCAGGATCTTCTGATGCATTTCGATGTTTTCTAAGTACGGAACCGATCTTTACTTTTTCAAAAAGTAGCGTATGAACCAT
>JAESQE010000310.1 GCA_016765335.1 Planctomycetaceae bacterium | reverse complement strand
TTTCCTTCAGCTTTTAATGAGCAATAATACTCGATACTCAAGACGAATCTAAGAAGATTGATAAAGACTCTGTTCCTGAATATACCGTTCTACGGGCCGTGGCGTAAGGAAACGGATGGAGCGATTTTCAGAAATTCGTGAACGTAGATCGCTGGCAGATACTGCAATTTCTGGAATATCAACAATCGTAATGGCAGCTTGGACAGCAACAGGCAACTGCTTGACGACTTGCTCCAGATCTTCCCGGGAGCTGTTATTTCGATTCACTGCAATGATTTTGGCCAGCTCTGCAATCCGCTGCGGTTCCCGCCAGGTCGGTAAATCGATCAGAGAATCCGCTCCCATCAGAAAATGCAATTCTGCATCGGGAAACTCCTGCTTCAATTCCGCAAGAGTATCCACTGTGTAGCTGGTCCCTTGGCGTTTGAGTTCTCGTTGATCAACCACAAATTCAGGAAATCCAGCGGTGGCAAACTCTAGCATGTCCACCCGCTGTTTCCCTGGCGAAATCTCCCGGGACTGTTTATGTGGGGGTGAATACGCTGGCAAAAAACGGACTTCATCCAGCACGCAAGCCTCCCGAACGGCTTCTGCCAAGATCAAATGCCCAATATGTACCGGGTCAAATGTGCCTCCAAAAATTCCCAATTTCATCTTTTCAATCCACTCCCAGACTCACAAGAATTAATTCTCCAGTAAGAACTGTGAACAATCCTGGGAAATCGTCAAGTGATAATCAGCGAAGATTTGGAAGCAAATCAGCAATTGGCCTGCACAGCCAAAGAGCAACCGCGCATAAAAAAACAGTGTGGCAAGATCCCCTCAAAGCTCTTAGCTCTTCTTGCCACACCGAATTTCATAGCCCGCATTTTTGTATTTGAGCCTGAAAGCTGAGGCGAACAACTCCGCCCCGCTCATACCAAGCATAGGTCGCAAAATGAAGACACAGCGGACTTTCTTCCAGAGTTGCCTCCATTTGATATCCGTCTAACCCCCAAGACCTCTTGTTTTCAGGAACGAGATCACTATTTTGATTACGAAGAAAGCCAAGGATTTCACCGTTCTGTTTCACGTGAAACAGAACAATGTATCTGTTGCTGCTTATGTAATCTGAGAAAAGGCCTATTCACTGAACCAATTGACGGTATGTTGTGTCACTCAGAAGAGTGCCGGATAACCAGACATTTTTGCATTCGAGAACTATTTGGTCTTAGACCTCAATTTTTCAATTTCCGTGCTGTTTACAAACCATCTCGCATTCAATACACTCCGCGGACAATCACGGGGCGTAGCTCAGCTTGGTAGAGCGCCTGCTTTGGGAGCAGGAGGTCGCATGTTCAACTCATGTCGCCCCGACTTTGAAGATCCTGTCTTGAATTCAATTTTCAAGACAGGATCTTTTTTTATACCAATCTAAATCTGGCAATCTTCTTTTTTTTCCCTACCGATCAACTTCTGCAATATTTGCTACCAAATAATCTGCTCTTGTCCTGCTGAAGCCAAAAGCATAAATTCCGAGCCTTGCCCCTTCTCAATGATTCCAATCGATCATGTAGATGCTCGATAATACCCCATATTTTCCAGGAGTTCTTTCGTGGATAAAAAATCCTCTATCAATCCTCAGTCAGAACAAGATCAGAACAACGATCAACAGATAGTATCCCAGGAAGTCGTCCCTAAACGTCGCCTGGGGCGTGGACTCAATGCGTTACTTGGCGGCGGAGGCCCTGCCAACGAACCGCATTCGGAATCATCAGGCGGTCCACAAGAGAATGCATCTTCAGGTGGTTTGCTGGAAATTGCATTGGATAATATTCAGCGAAATTCCAATCAGCCTCGTCAGCACTTCGAAAAAGAATCGCTGGCAGAGTTGGCTGAAAGTGTTCGCATTCATGGCGTATTGCAGCCCGTATTAATCCGTGAGCTTGGCGACAAGTACGAACTGATTGCAGGAGAACGACGTTGGCTGGCTGCCAAGCAAGCTGGGCTAACGCAAATACCTTGCCGGGTGGTTGATGTGGTCGATCAAATTGCGTGCGAATACTCGTTTGAAGAAAACCTGAAACGCAAAGATCTTGGTGTCCTGGAAAAAGCACAGGCTTTTCGCAATTACCTCGATTTGTTTCAAAGCAGTCCTGAAGAGCTTGGCAAACAGTTAAGCATGAGTCGGTCAGCTGTGGTCAATACGCTGCGATTACTCGATTTGCCAGTCCCGATTAAAAATGCATTGCAGGAAGAAAAACTGACAGCTGGGCATGCACGAGCGCTGCTTTCTCTGAAAAATGTATCACTGCAACTAGAACTTGCAACTCGGATTCATAAAGAACAACTTTCGGTTCGAAAGACAGAAGTTGCTGCCAAGGAATTGCTTGGTCAATCCAAAACGCTGCCGATGAAACCAACCAAAAAACCGGATCAGCCAGCTCTCAGCAACCACCTGAAATCACTCCAAGATCAGTTCCGGGATGCAGTGGGCGTGAAGGTGGAACTCAAACTCAAAAGCAAAGATTCCGGACAGGTTGTATTGCACTTTTCTAACCAGGATGATTTCGAACGGATCACACAAGCACTGCGATCAGCGAATTCAAAAGCTGCGTAATTTCATAAATACCAGCCCGGATCGCCAGTTCTGAAGTGGCGCACTNTTGCAGTTTTGTCAGTTGATACCGCAAATCTCCAGGATTCAAGCGGGTGGCCCAGCCAATTTTGGCTGGGTTGCGTAGCAACAAGAAGCGACATCCTTAGCTTTCAACGTACAATCAAAGCGGGATTCCAAATGTAGGATGCGGTGCTTGCACCCATCATCGTGTGCCAATTGATTCCCTAAAACCAAAACGCTGGGTGAACCTGTCGGTCGTCAATTCTGTGAGCGTGGATAATCAATTGCCACCAGAACCACCCAGCCTTATAGTATCTCCTGAGGGAGTTCGTGAGGTCGCTATGAACTCCCTCTCGCTTCGGGCTGGTATAGGATGTCATACAAAATGAGAGTTTCCATTGAGCAATCAAGTTGCATGGGCTGGCTGTGCATTTTTCTCAAATTTTCATTCGCCCCCCAGGCACCCAATTTCGTAAGTTGTTGCCTATCAAGCTGGGTATTAACCTGGCTTACAACAATTACGATTTCCGATTCTTCCATTTTATCGGATGATGCCAACATGCCCGCCTACGGGAAGGGATGGCCACAGTGCACCGGTTTGCTCAATACGAACCGGCACCGAAGGATCATTATTCCATCTGGTCGAAGAAGAATCTTCCTGGGTTTTGATTGCAATATGTGTCACGACTCCTGTTCGCGTTTCGCCATTGGGAAACAGGCACTTGACTGTTGAGTTCAGTTCAAATTGATGCATGACCGAGCAAGGAACATTGGCAACGACAAAAGCTTCATCCATTTGATACAAATCAGCAAGAATTTCTCCTGCTTGAATTTTGTCGCCAGGGCGTTGTCTGAAATTAGAAATCGTTCCTTGTCCCGTTGAATAAACCTGCTGCTGCTGAAGCTGACTTTTTTGCACTTCTAATTCTGCAACAGCTTGCTTGAGTTGGATTTCCACCTCAGAAAGACCAGCCGCCTGAGGAACTTTTTCCAGCAGAGAATCTTTTTGTGATTTTAGTTTTTCAAGACGTTGCTTGCAAATCTCCAACTGAGCAGTAACTACTTCATTTTTGTTTATTGCAGATTCTTCCTTGAGTAGTAGGTCAATTTGCTCAAGGGGAATAAGAAGCGTGCTGTTCTGTTCTTTCTGTAACGGATTAATTGCAACGAGCTGCTGGTCATTAGAATTCTTTTGCTCTATCGCATCTCGCCAAGCCTCTTCTTCAAGCTGAAGTCGAAACTTTTCCTGTAAAAGATTCGCTGATTGCAACTCCGTAGCATAAATGTCTCCATCAAGCGTGCGAAGATGCTCGTGCATTTTTACATCGACCTCGGCTTGCAAAGTTTTTAGCCTTGCATCAAGCCGATCAACTTCCCGTTGCTGGGATTGAATTTCATACTCCAGGTTTCCATCGATCAGCATACATAAAAATGAATGCGGATCGACCTGTGCTCCTTCCTCGACTTTCCACGATTGCAAAACACCATTCACAGGAGCACGAACCGTTTGGGTTTCTACGTTGAGCGTGCCCGTGAACTGCTTGTTCGATGTCGCGTACAGCCAATGGTTCGCCGTCACCCCCAGACCAATGGAAAGCAACCCAATACCAAGAAGCAAGTATCGAGAACAGACTGGCTCCAGTGTTTCTGGCTGTGAACTTTCCTGCTGATTATTCGTCATTGTTGCTGCACCATTACTCTTCAAAACATATATCGCATGTTCACCACCTGGTTGGTCTGGCCTCTAAGGTCAATCAGGCAGTTCCGGTTATCGCAATTATCGGAGTTATGTCAGATTGATCTCCAACTCGATCCCAGCTACAAATCGGAATCCCGCAGACGCCCCAGCAATTCCCCCCTGTTTACCATGCTTTACAATTTGCAGCTATTTTTGCACTGTTTTAGGTATTACTCTTTATCAATTCAGCACACCAAAAGAAATAAACTATAGTACACACGGTTATTAATGTTGACACATGGTGTTTGAGCCAGTAGTATTGTTCATGTATTCACTTCTTCGGATTCCTCATTTCAAGGAAAGAGGCCAGATTATGTGGGATCTGAAACCCTGGCAGGAGGCAGCAGATCGGGAAGCTGATTTTATACTGGAGCAGGTGGGCTATGAATCCGGTGCAGTCGATGCGGTTCAGCTCGCCCGACGAATTGGCTGTGNTGTCNTTTTTGACCGCGAGCAAGTTTCGCGGGGGCGTGTGAAGCAGTTCCGCAGCCGGGTCGCTATTTTTCTCAAGCCAGATGATCGCCCCGAACGAGTTCAGTGGGCCGCCAGTCACGAAATTGGAGAGACGCTCGCTCATCGAGTTTTTCAGCGTGTGCAAATCGATCCGACAGTTTGCGAAACAGGGCTTCGAGAACACGTTGCCAACCTGCTTGCGTGCCGCTTGCTTCTTCCCAGGCAAACTTTCTTTGCAGATGTTATTTCGACAGGCGAATCGCTGTTCCGCCTGAAAGAAATTTATACCACCGCCAGTCACGAATTGATTGCATTACGTTTGCTTGATCGACCGATTCCTGGTTGTGTGACGGTGATTGATCAGGGAAGAATCACAAAACGCCGAGCAACCAGTTCGCACTGTTCGCAAGATTTCCTTCCGCGAGAACGAAATTGCTGGGAGCAATCACATCAGCAGTGCAGTTACCAGGAACATTCTGACCAAGAGCTGGATATCCGCTGTTGGCCTATTCATGAAGAACACTGGAAACGAGAAATTCTTATCACTCGACCAGCTGCGAAGGAATTAACCGAGCCAGAAATCGAATAGANCCAGGTCANGGATTGTAATTCTTTTGNGTGCGACTCCAGAGCATTGCAAAGCAATTCCGTCAATCCGAAAAATCTACAGGCGAGCCAGGGGTGTCAGCCTAATGGTACTTACTTTAGAAATTATGTTCGTAAACTCACGATTGATTCGATGAAGGGGGTGGCTGGGGCGCCAATCGATTTCGGAATTGTACTTGAGCTGCGCTTGCAGATTACGGGTTGCATAAAGAAAGTGGTTTTGGCCCCAGATGTTGGATACTTCTGGGGCCAAAACAATACCCTGTGAGGTCCAGTCAGTTTTGCATGGGCTGGCTATAGCTTCCTCAAAATTTCCTTTGCGCCCCAGCCACCCTTTTGTTCATTTTCCATCGGGTATCGTAACCGAGACCAGTGTCCTGCGGCTGATTGCGTGGGCAAACGTCCGAAGTCAACCCATTTCGCAAAACGAAAAAACAAACACAATCCCATGCCACCAAAGTAAAGTAAGTGCCATTAGGTGTTAACCCCCCAGAAGTTCCAAGTTAAGCACTCAGCGAGCAAACCTGGATCATTTCCCGAACCGGTCTCGACCAATCCACCCAACTCCTCTATTCTAAGCAATTCCAAGAAAGACTACTTATAGACAGAGACACTGCCCAGCAAGGAAAGCAACCCGATGGCAAAAACACAACCAGCCACAAAGCCGTACGATATCGAAACGATGCCTCCTGGGATTCCGTATATTGTTGGTAACGAAGCCGCAGAACGATTCAGTTACTACGGCATGAAGGCCATTCTGACGGTATTTATGACGAAATACCTGATCGACATCAACGGTGCTCCGGCTCCGATGTCAGATGTTGAAGCTCGCGAATGGGTACACTACTTTGGCTCTGCTGTTTATCTTTTTCCGATCTTTGGTGCGATTGTAGCCGATTGGCTATTTGGAAAATATAAAACCATTATCTGCCTTTCCATTGTTTACTGCCTGGGGCATGCCGTGATGGCTTTAGTCGATGTTCCTCAACTGACCGGCTTAGAACCTCGCTGGACTTTAATTTGTGCGTTGGGATTAATCGCGGTTGGTTCAGGAGGAATTAAGCCTTGTGTCTCCTCGCATGTGGGGGATCAATTTGGAAAAAGAAATCAGCATCTGCTGAGTAAAGTATTTCAGTGGTTTTACTTTGCGATCAACCTGGGGTCTGCCATTTCGACTTTGTTGATCCCCATCATCTTGGATCAGTGTGGTCCCGCGTATGCTTTTGGTATACCTGGCGTATTAATGGCGGTGGCAACATATATGTTCTGGGTTGGAAGAAAGAGCTATGTCCACATCCCTCCATCTGGCAAAGATTTCTTTCGAGAAACATTCAGCAAAACAGGAATGCTGGCCATGCTGAATCTGTTTCCGCTTTACTGTTTTGTTGCCATGTTCTGGGCGTTGTTCGATCAAACCGCAACAGCCTGGGTTACACAAGCCGGCTCGATGAATCGCATGGTCATGGGGCGAGAGATTTTGCCTTCTCAACTACAAGCGATCAATCCGATTCTTGTCATGATCTTTATTCCGCTATTCTCATTCGTTCTTTATCCAATGATGGGTAAGTTCTTCAAAGTGACACCGCTGCGGAAAATTGGAATTGGCTTGTTTTTGACGATTCCTGCTTTTGCTTTGCCAGCTTGGGTGCAAATGCAAATTGAAGCTGGTCAAACGCCACACATTATTTGGCACTTCTGGGCTTATGTAATTCTAACGGCTGCCGAAATTCTGATTTCCATTACAGTGCTTGAATTCTCGTACACACAAGCACCCAAAAAGATGAAATCTTTTGTGATGGGATTAAACTTGCTCAGCGTTTCGTTAGGAAATCTATTCACAGCCAGGGTCAACCATTTTATTCTGAATGAAGATGGCTCTAGAAATCTCACAGAAGTCCAATACTACTGGTTCTTCACAGCTTGCATTTTTGTAACCGGGATTATTTACGTGTTCTGGTCACAGTTCTACAAAGGCAAGACCTACATTCAGGGAGATGACGAGCCACTCAGTTCTGGCGAACAGCAAGCCTTGAAACTTGAAGCCGAAGAAGAAGGTACAACCGGGTTCTGAGTAAAAGAATGAATCATCAAGGCGAGCCGGGTCGGTCATGGCTTGCCTGTTGTGATACCAAACTCAATTAATTCTTGGGAGAAGCTATCGCCCGTGTCCTTGTACTGACAAGGACTTAGGGAACAGACAACACGCGGACAAATACGCGAATACGTATGAGGTTTTTCTTCTTACGTTTTTCTCATGGCTTTGAGGCGTTGTTTGGCGGCGACTCTTTTGACGAGTTCGTCTGCGATGACGCCTCCCAGAATGACGATGCCGATGATCGCGAATTCGAGTTCAGAACGAATTCCCAATAGATTGATTGCGTTGTAAAGCACGCGCATCAAAGCTGCTCCGATGGCCACTCCGACAATGCTGCCTTCGCCGCCACGTAAGCTGCAACCGCCAAGCACCGCAGCTGCAATCGCGTACAATTCGTAAAAATTGCCATGAGCAGAAGGTTGGACGGTGTTTCGATCCAACGCAAACATCGCGCCACCCAGGCCAGCCATGCAGGCGCAAATTACGTAGGCCATAATAATCAAACGATTGGTTGCGATGCCGCTGAAACTGGCTGCCTGTTCGTTTCGTCCCAACGCCAGCAAATGTCGCCCCCAGACCATCTTGTTTAATAAGATCCAACTCAGAGTGGCGAGTCCCAGAAAGATAAACACGGGCACAGGAATATCGACAGATAAACCGATATCAATTTTTGTTTTGACAAACCATTTCAAAGAATCATAGCCAGCCCCGAACCGTTGATTGCGATCTTCTGTGACATAGCGTGCTAAGCCACGGTAGATTAGCAATCCGCATAATGTGACCACAAACGGCTGAAGTTTTAGCTTCGTGATCAGAAGCCCGTGACTCAAACCGATTGAAATGGAAATGAGAATGACCATCCCCAAGGCAGGCAGCACCGACCATTCGTATTTGACCAACAGCATCGGAAGCATCGCACCGGTTAGTCCGATCACCGAACCGATCGACAGATCGATCCCGCTGGTGATGATCACAAAAGCGGCTCCGAGTGAAATGATGCCAAACAGCGACGTGCGGTGCAGCAACTGTTCGATATTGGCCGGCTTCAAAAATGTAGGATTAGCTATCGCGGTAAAAGCACACACGACAATCAGCA
>JAESQE010000309.1 GCA_016765335.1 Planctomycetaceae bacterium | reverse complement strand
GGTGGCTTACTTTTCTTCCGTGATCTGTATCGCCCAGATTCGACTTCAGAAATCGAACGACTTGTCGCTTTGCACGCTAAAAATGAAACAGCAGTTCAACAACAATTCCTCAGGCAATCGCTCGAAGCTGCCCTGACACTGGAAGAGATCCAACAGATTCTCAGCCTCACAATGGAATTGCAAACAAATCTAACACAATCCAGCGACCGCCATTGGACATTAATCGCAGTTCATACGCAGTGATTCCAAACTCAATTACCGGGTAGCACAGACAATCCCGTTCAGGGTTGTCTATGTTGCATAGCAACCCGAGGAATTGATATTGCAGGTAACATCACTGCAATTGATCAACACGCTAACGGTTAAAGGGTGCCTGGGGCGCAAAAGAAACTGTCAGAAAACCACAGCCAGCCCATGCAAAATTGACTGACCCGACAGGTAATTGCCCTGGCCCCAGAATGGGATCTCATGAGCGATCCTGACCAATGCCGAAACAGGAAATCGCAATAGAAAACGAAGTCGTCTTGGTTTGTAGGCTGCGGTTGAGTCTTTACGAAACCCAGCGTTTCAGGCCTCAATTCTGCTTGAGGTCACCATGAAGTAGGAGCTGGGTTCGTGCCTTAACCCAGCTCCTACTTGCTGGTCCCAGAAGCATCCAACATCTGGGAATAAAACAACTTTCTTTACGCAATCCATAATCTGCAAGCAGATCCCAAAGAAAATTCATCAACCCACTTGCATCCCAGCCACTCGTGCTGGCTTCTTCAAAACGTCGGGCTTGTTAAGTTTCAGATCAACGCTGAGAATTCTTAATAGGAATAACCATACCTGTAACGCGGATAGGCGTATCGGTTAAATAGTGGGCCGTAGTGAGTGGGGTATCTTCGGTATGTGGAATTTGTCGACCAATAGGGGCCGTAGCCGCCGTAACCGTATCCATATCCGCCGTAATATCCTGGATAGTATCCACCCCAAGGCATCAATCCCTGCAATGTTCGCGGCTGAGCTTCGTTGAGCCGTGGCATGTTGTAGATTCTTTTGGGAGTATTTTGTTTGTGAATCACAGTGGGGCGTTGTTCCCCGAACAAAATTTCCAACGCTGCCTCATGACGATAAGCAGGATTCGCTAAATACTCGGCCCGGCTATACGGAATCAAACTGTAGATTTGCTCATAGTCAGCTGCATTGACCGCCTGTTTTTTAGAGGGCAACTGCGGCGGTCGCTGACGGTTGGAGGTAATCAAAGGTCGTTTTTTATTGATCGGGTTTTTCTGTTTGTTCTTTTCAATCTGCTCCACTTTTTTCGGTCTGACTCGACGTATTACTTTTGTTTTGCTCTGGGGATTTACTGCTGGAGAGGTTCCCAAAACTTGCTGAATAGGAGGTTCGATCACTTCTCTTGTTTTGCGATCCAGTTTGAATGTGATAATTTTCGATTCTGATTTCACATTGGGATTCGAACTGACCCCTGGAGTGATCTGCATTGTCCATTGTTCAGATTCAGCCGCTGCCCGGCGTACTCTTCTTTGAGGTGGGATCGGCTTCTTCGAGACCAGTTTTTTCTTCTGAATCAGTTTCGGCATGCGCGGAATATCAGTCGGAGGCTTGGGGGCAACTTTTGCCTTCGCCTTGCTGGTTTTCTGATCGGCAGGGACAATCAAAGTCGGCTGCCCTGCTTTTTTCTGAGTGACAACCTGCTTCTTCAATGCCACCTGGATTTCCGGACTGGAAACCACGACTGTCTCTGCTCCCTCCGATTTACTGGAAAGCAGCAACAGGAACCCAATCGTCCCCAGACGAAACCACAATTTCCAATCGTTAAGCCGTAGACCTGTGTTCTCATTTTTCTGATTCATAATACAAAGCCCCCTCTACAATTCTGCCAACTCAATCGGTCGGTCAAGCAACTCTGCTTGCAAACACGCCGATTTTTCCGTCAGACAGACTCCAAAAGCGATAGTTCATTTTAGACTAAGGCTGGGGGAAAACCAAAAGCAATATGCTGATTCGAGCATTCAACATTTTTATTCGCCAAACCAGCAAAACATCCAGCCACAGCGAGTCTGTTGCTTCTAAGCACATGTTGCATAAATGCATCATTGCAGACCAGGAGAAGCACAACGCAGCAGATTTTTCGGCAAGAGTTGGGAGAGATCTGCGCCGCTAAATGACATCAGCGGTTGAGCTTATGCAGATTCAGCAAGGCCCAAATCACGAATGCCTTCTGCACCGCCGGACTGCATGAGAATACGATTGTGTAAGTTCAGCAGTTCCCCCAAAGTAAGAAACCGCATTAGGAAAGACGCCGATACAGTTCTTCGTTCTTTTTCAGCACACGAGCAGCGGCTTGCTCAAACTCATCATCCGGCTTGGCAAGCAAATCATTGATGGCAGTTTTTGCGAGTTCATCTACCGAAACATTAAGCCTTTGAGCGGTGGCTCGCAGTTGAAGAACCTGCTGGTTATCNAGGTCAAGATTTAGTGTCATAATTCGTAGCTGCTTTTATCTAACGGGCAACCCTCGTTAATTATCGCAAAACACAACAACTCGATTATCACGTTCAGAACTCGATATGCCAATAAGTGAATTCAAGTTGTCATCCATTTTCAATCTCTTGCTGAACCCCCTCTAACTCCCCCTTCGTATAGGGGGAGAACCAGAATGCAGTCCCTTTAGTCAGGGGAGATATATTACAGCTTAGAATCTCAATTTATCAGCAAAGTTACTTGGCTGGCTTTTTCTCTTCAGCTTTGGGGGTTTCGGCTTTCTTTTCGGGAGCTGGCTTTTTCTCCTCAGCTGGTTTCTTTGGCTCGGCTTTCTTTTCAGCAGGTTTCTTCTCGGCTGCTTTTTTCGGAGCCGGTTTCTTTTCAGCTGGCTTTTTCGGATCTGGTTTTTTCTCTGCCGGTTTTTTCTCTTCAACTTTTGGAGGCACTGGTTTTACGAGTG
Source organism: Planctomycetaceae bacterium (assembly GCA_016765335.1). Lineage (GTDB taxonomy): Bacteria > Planctomycetota > Planctomycetia > Planctomycetales > Planctomycetaceae > Rubinisphaera. Next base: position 7,231 of record JAESQE010000309.1, on the reverse strand, counting down.
TCAAAGCAGAGACAATTTGTAGCTCTGGGTTTTTCGCTTTGAGTTTTTTGATCCCAGCTTCGGTTGTAGCGGTTTGCCAAAGATACAGTTTGCGAAGAGATTTCAATCCAGCCAAACTTTCCAGACCAGCATCGGTTGTTTTGGTGCCATACAGGTTGAGGTAGATCAGATTTTCCAGGCCAGCTAAATGCTTCAGGCCGGCATCGGTAATCGCTGTCTTTTCCAAATGCAATCGAGCCAACGACTTCAGCCCCGCGATGTGTACTAAGCCTGCATCGGTGATTTTTGTGCCTCGCAAATTCAGCAGATAAACTTTCTGGAGCTTGGCGAGCGGAGCCAAATTGGCATCTTTGATTTCCTGATCGGATAGATGATAGGTCACTTCAATGCGGTCGTCATCCTGAGACAGTTTAATGACCCGTCCGCCCTGGGCTTGCACCTGAGTAATGATCGCATCCTGGGCATGGATTTCAGGAACGAAAAAAAGTGAAAGGCAGACGAATAAAAAGGCTCTGCTGATCATGGTACTCTCCCGGGGCTGTTTTTGTGACAATCAATGAAAAGGATGCATTCCTTTAACTCCAAGGTTGATTGTTTCTGCAATAAAAATCAAGTCTGTAAATCCAAAGACACGAGATTAGATTGGGGAATATGCTCGAAAGAAGTCGCCGATGAAAAGAATCAATTTTTGGGGTATTTACAAGATTTCAAGTTGTGTTGCCTCTGTTTTCGTTAACTTTTGATCATCCAGTTTGCTCAGACGCTGGAAAAATGCTACTCTGGCAGGGTATTTTTCGATTATGAATTTAACTGTCTTCATTGCCATTGTTGATTTATGGAAACAAAACCGAGTCCGATCACACTCAAACCGAGTGGCTTGCCTGCGCGTCTGGGCCGATTGAAGCCCAAGCGGTTTTGCATGCCCGATCCATCGGTTTCCATTACCGATGAAATCATTAAACGCGAAATCCCTGCTGGTTCCCGGGTGATCGATTTAGGGTGTGGCGACGGGCGATTGTTGAGTATTCTGCGAGAAGAACATCAATGTGAAATTCAGGGAGTCGAACTTGACGACGAAGAATTCCTCGGAGCATTGAGTCGAGGCGTTCCCGTATTTCGAGGCGACCTGGACGAAGGGTTGCAGTACATTCCGGACGATTCTTTTGATTTTGCGGTGATGAGTCAGACTTTGCAGCAGTTGCGTTATCCGGTCGAAGTGCTCGAACAAATTTTACGAGTTGCTCAGCGGGTTCTGGTGGTGATTCCAAACTTTGCTTACTGGAAAATCCGTTTGCAAATACTGGTATCTGGTCGCACTCCGATCACCGCAGAGCTGCCTTACGATTGGCACGATACGCCGAACTTACATTTAATGACGATGCACGATTTCCGCGATCTCGAAAAGAAAGGCAAGTTTCGGATAGTGAAGGAATTGCCGATTATCGGAAAAAAAAGTGTTGACCGGGCTGTATGGGCGAATCTGCGTGCCCGAACGGTTTTGTACATTCTTGAGCGTCCCCAGCGTTGAGCCTTGATTGCTGCTCTACATTATCCGTTATACTGGGATCGTGCTGGTTTTTGTGTTTCGATCCAGCTGACCGCTTCTAAATTTTGGTGTCTGTGCTCGTGGGATTATCGGGAGATCTATTTTAGATTCTTCCAAGGAGAGAGATTGTGGACAATATTCTTTCTGCGCTGGCAGAACTTTCGACCTGGATCATTACCGTAATTGCCTGTTTTCACTTGGCCGTTTTTGCGGGATTGGTTTTGTGGGCCAGGCGAGATATGCACATACTTGCTGGAGCACTTCAGGATTATACCCGAGGCTTAAAACAACATAGCGTGCTCGACCCGACTGCTCATTTGACTGATCAGATGGAAGCTTTTTTGGCAGATGTGGAAGATGTGCTCAACGACCCGACTCGCGAGCAGGAACGGCAAGAATTACGTGTTCGGATTGGTGTGCTTGATGAAAAGAGACGTTATTTGCATGCGTTGCGATTCGAAACAATTGCGAATTCTGCCCGCACAATGATCGAAGCTTATCCGCTAGCCGGGGTGCTTGGCACGATCATTTCGATTGGGGCAGCTTTGAATCTTTCCTCCGGAGCAGACACTGAAGCACTTTCGATTATTGTCGCGAGATTCGGTGATGCAATCTGGTCGACTTTTGCCGGCTTAAGTTTCGGACTGATTTTATTACTGGTGAGCAGTTTGCTCGAACCATCATTTCAAAGACTCAGCGAAGTACGAGCACACGTCCGCACAGTTGTCTCAGCAGTCAAAAGCCGCCTGGGAACAGAAACAATAAAAGCAAGTGAGCAAAACCCTAACGCCTAACACCTACTACCTAACGCCTATAATCCTATGATTTCCGCCAAAAGACTATCACTGCAATTAACGCCTCTTCTCGATCTGTTACTGATCGTGATTTTCGCGCAATTCATGGAGATGGAGCAGCAGTCAGAAGTCAAATCAGAACAACAAGCAATCGAGCAGTCTCGGATGGCTTACCAAGTTGACGAATTAAAACAAGAGCTGACATTCACAAAAGATGTGCTTGAGCGTATCCAGCAAAATCGAACGGATGCAGAAAAGTTAGCAGCCCTGCTGGGAAAACAGCACGGAGAAGTCAAAAAACAAGTCACGTTAGATCAACAAAAGTATCAGCAACATTTGCAAGATCTGGGCAAGCAGCGAGACCAGATTGTTGCGGCGCTGCGGGATGCATTCGCGGATTCCTCGGATGAATTGGAAAAGTTGCTGGATGAAATTGCAGCTTCAAGTCCTGCTTCACAGACTCTACCGAAACAGCAGATTGATCAACTGGCAAACAAGCTGGTGGAATCGGAAGCACACGAGTTAGTCACATTCTTAATGGCCTACGAGGAAATTCGCAAGCGGTGTGATGTCTGGGAAATCCATCTGGATCAGCGGGGGATCGCTCATCTAATCGCCGGAAAGCATCGTTCCCAGATACGAGTGACTTCAATAGAAGATTTTCAGAGGCAGCTGTTTGAAACCTACAAATCGTTGCCTCAAACCAAAGGATTGGTCATCATACTGGTCAGTTACGAAGAAGTCGCCAGGTCGCTACGCGAGTCCTTATTGCTTTCTCTCCCAGAAGCAACAAACAGAATGCGGGAAGATGCAGATGGAAGAACTCGCTTCGAATATGCAGTGATCGGCTACTTACCAAAAACAGTAAAAGAACCCAAGCCGTAATCGGAATGCAGCCATTCCTGTCGGTGTCATTTTACATTATTAAATCGTTTCAGTCAGAAGTTTATCCTGGAGCAGTCGTATGAAATCGTTACAGAGAAGAGCAACCGTTGGTTTGATTCTTGCTGCGGGTGTTGGGATTGCATTTCTGCTGCGGGGGATTGGTTTAGAGATTGGCACCGGAACAAATAACGGCCCTCAAGCAACAACTCAACCAGGAAATTCGCCAGCTGATTTAGGAATTGTTGCAGATCTGGTACCTTCAGAAACCGAAACAAAACCAGATCAACCAAAGCAGGAAACAGTTGAGTTGCCCGATAACTCTAAGATGGTCACCATGATAGTCGAAGAAAAACATTACTTATTGGGAACCAATGCAACGCCACCTGAATCGGTCCAAAGTATTGAACTGGCAGTTGCGTTGGAGAAAGTGAAACAGACCACGGGAAACTCGCAGGGCATCCGTTGCCGAGTATTCTATCTGGGATCCTCACTCCCTTCAGCAGAAACCGAACTGAATACTCAACTCAAAGAACTTGGTCTTGATCAATCCGAAATCTACATCGAACAACGCGTTCTTGATTTGAAATAATTTGCAATAAGAGTTGCGTCTACTCAAGGCGTTACAGAAAGATTTCGGTGTGTCAAAAAAGCGGGTCATGATTATTGGGGGCGGATTGGCAGGGATCTCTGCTGCTGTTGGCTTATCGCAGCGTGGTTTCCAGGTGCAACTTTTGGAATCACGGCCCCGATTGGGCGGGCGAGCTTCTTCGATTACTGATCCTGAAACCGACGAATTAATCGATAACTGCCAGCACGTAAATATGGGCTGCTGCACCAGCTTTCAGAAACTGTGTGAATTGACCGAGACGGATCAATTTCTCACCACCGAATCGCANTTGCATTTCATGTCGCCAGATGGGAAGCTCAACATCCTGAAAAATGGACTGTTGCCTGCTCCTGCNCATTTAGCGTACTCGTTTGCTAAACTATCCTATTTAAGCTGGAAAGAAAAGCTATCTCTTGCGTTGACGTTATTACGGTTAAAGCGAGCATCCCCGCCAGCTTCGGGAGCATTCATCGATTGGCTCGCAAAGCAAAAACAATCGCAAAACTTGCTGGATCGTTTTTGGAATGTCGTGCTTGTTTCCGCATTGAGCGAAGATTTAGATCGCATTGATTTTTATCATGCTCGCAAAGTCTTTCTGGATGGATTCCTGCAAGACCGTAATGCCTGGAAAGTGCAATTACTGAATATTCCCCTGGGGCAGTTTTACGACGAGCATCTCCTGCTGTGGCTAGAAAAACATGAAACAACTGTTGAATTGAAAACGGGATTGGATCAGTTTCTTGTCGATAAAAACGAGAAGAACGAACCAATTATTGTCGGTGCAAAACTTCGAGATGGCACTGTTCGAAAAGCCGATCATTATGTGCTGGCGGTTTCGTTTGATCGTGCAATCGCGTTGCTTCCACAAGAAGTGTTGCAATCCGCTGAGTTTTCAAGGGTTGGCGAAATTGAATCTGCTCCGATCACCAGCGTGCATTTATGGTTTGATCAACCGATCACGACTCTCAGACATGCGGTACTTATTAATCGCTTGAGTCAATGGGTTTTCAATCGAACCGCGATCCTGAATCACCAGCAATGCCCTTCAACGGATTCCGGTTATTATTATCAAGTGGTGATCAGTAACAGCCGGGACATTAAAGAGAAAGTTTCCGGAGACCAACAGGATGTCATCTCTCATGTTGTCCAGGAATTGAAAGAAATCTGGCCGCAAGCAGCCCATGTAAAGCTGTTGCATTCACGAGTCATCACGGAACATCGAGCAGTCTTTTCGGTGACACCCGGCATCGAAGAAATCAGACCGCCTCAGCAATCACCAATTCGTAATTTACAAATTGCAGGCGACTGGACCCAAACCGGCTGGCCCTCGACAATGGAATCCGCTGTCAGAAGCGGTTTTCAGGCAGCAGAAAACGTTGCTCAGAATGAGGCATGAATCTTTTTGTATTAGCCCCAGTAACTTTTATCGCAACGCCAATTGCTCTTTGAAATCAAGCTTCATGCGTGGGTAGAATTCTGGGTGAAGGTGTCGAATGATGATTTGATCACAGCCGACTTCTTTAGGGAATTCAGACAGCGATTTACACATCGTCTGTTCGTTGAGATGTTTATAGTACTCTGCACGTGTCAAATCATTCTCAGTAACGTATTCAACGGATGCGTCGAGAAGTTCCTTCACCGTTTCGGTTTTACCAAAAAATACCCCACTGTTAATATAAAGTTTGCCGAAGCCTGCCTCAGCAGACAGCTGATCAGTCCATTTCAAAGCTTGTGGCATGCATTCGTAACCGCCATTATATGGCGTGCAGGAAAACAATAAATCGCAATCCTGTTGTTCAAGATACTGAATGGCTTTTTCTGGAGAATCTCGAATGACTACGTCGTCGCTATCAAGGTAGAGAATGTATTTACTTTGACATTCGCCGCTGTCGAGGTACTTTTTGAATTCTAGTAATTTAAGGGCGTTTCGCCATTCACCTCTCACTTCAGGTTTCAAGACAACATAATTATTGATCCCCACATACTGCAAACTCTTTTCCGTAATCGGTGCATACGGATAATTATGAATCAGTACGATTGTAATTTCTGAAGGGCATTTCAATTTCCCTTTGACGTGTCTGGAAGTCAATGGCAGGATAAATGCGGCGGGGAGCTTCGTCAGTGTGCGACGATGTATCACCAAGTGCTTCCATTGATACCTTTGATAAAAAGATCTCAGCACATCCTTAAATATTTTGTAAGTCTGTTTTATTCGTGCTCGATTCATTCAATCATATTCCTACTCTGTTTCGGTAAGACGTACCGATCACCAGTTCGTTTGAGTATTCAAAGATCGAAGGGCGATCTTTATGGGATTATTTAGCCAGTTGGTTTTCTAGCCTATTCCCGTGAGGCAATAATTTCCTGCCAGCGTGCCAGTTGATTGGCGACTGGTCCTGGGCCACCCGAGCCGATGGTAACAAATGCTTGGACTGCGTTTTTGACGCCCAGACAATCGTAGACATCCTGCTCGATTTGATCGCAAGCTTGTTGGAAATCTTCCAAAGGCAACTCGGCAAGACGACATTTTCGTTGTTCGCACAAGGAAACTAACGAGCCAACCGTGCCGTGCCCGGTTCGCATTGGGACGCCTTTTTTGATGAGGTATTCCATCAGCGTTGTGGCATCAAGAAAACCTTCTTCCAGACGTGATTCAATCTGTTCGCGGTTCAGTTGTGCGGTTTCAACAATGGCTGCGGTCATCTCCAGGCAGGCAACAACGGTATCGTAGGCATCGAACAGGGGTATTTTGTCTTCTTGCAAATCCCGGTTATACGCCATCGGCAACCCTTTGGTGAGGGTCAACAAATGTTGATTGGCTGCAATCACACGAGCAGACTTTCCGCGGATCAACTCCAGAACATCGGGGTTGCGCTTCTGAGGCATAATCGATGAGCCGGTTGTGTAGGCATCCGGAAGCGAAAGGAAATTGAATTCTGTCGTGAACCACAAAATCCATTCTTCAGCCAGGTTACTCAAATGCACCGCAATGATCGCCAGTCCAGAAACAAATTCGATGAGAAAATCTCGGTCACTCGAAACATCTAAACTGTTGGGAGCGACTGCATCGAAACCAAGAAGTTCAGCTGTCCGGTTTCGATCAATCGGCAAGCTCGATCCCGCTAACGCAGCACAGCCCAGCGGAGAAACATTGGCGCGAACTTTACAATCGAGCATTCGCAAACGATCTCGCTCAAACTTTTCACACCAAGCGAGCCAATAATGGACTGCCATCACCGGTTGTGCTCGTTGCAGATGCGTAAAAGCTGGCAGCACGATGTCGCTGTCCTGTTCGGATCGTCCCACAAAAGCTGCTTGCACATTGCCCAGCAATTCAGAAATGTGATCTAAAGCGTCACGCAAAAAGAGTTTGACATCTGTTGCGACCTGATCATTGCG
>JAESQE010000308.1 GCA_016765335.1 Planctomycetaceae bacterium | reverse complement strand
CCTCCCGGGCCGCCTCGCCTCACTAGAACAAAGCCATACATTCCTGCGAAACTATATCCCCAAAACACACGATTGATTCGATAAAGGGGTGGCTGGGGCGAAAATCGATTGCTGAGTTGCACTTGAGCTGTGCTTGTAGATTATGAGTTGCATAAAGAAAGTGGTTTTGGCCCCAGATGTGGGATACTTCTGGGGCCAGAACAATACCCTGTGAGGTTCAGTCAGTTTTGCATGGGCTGGCTATCATTTCATCAAAATTTCCTTTGAGCCCCAGCCACCCCTTTGTTCATTTTCTCCGGGCATCGTAAGCGGCAAGGCGCTAGCCGCCGGTGCCTTGAAGGAGGCCTATCATTTGCTAAAACGCCTCAGCAAATTCCTGAAATCCGCTGAAGATTGTCAGGACTAGTGGGGCCTGTTATGCAGGCCAAATAAGAACGTGTATGAAGTCTATTATTGCCACTTTCGGATTGGCTGGATCGACGTGCGAGAGAAATACTCGCGAGTTCAATCTGGACATCCCGATGAGATGAACTAAACTGTTTGGACCTGTTACCCATGTCTCCGAACAACTGTTACCCATGTGACCGGTCTTTACAAGCACGCCACCCTACTTTTTGGAAACCTACTTTTGTTTGGCAAACTGGTTTTCAAAGAAGTCGAGCATCGTCGGAAGCAGGATTTTCTGAGCATTGGATTCGTTATGAAATTCCGATTCAATGTTCAGTTTGTTGAGAGCTTCCTGAAGTTTTATTCCAAAGATGGGGTGATGAATCCCTTCCCCGGGCCGCGCACCTGCCCTCATAGGTTTATTTTCTTCGTTGTAAAACATGTACGTAGGAGGATCATCTTTCGTGAGATGTTTAATGGCAGAAACTTCGTCGTAAAGCGGCTGGAGTTTAGGGTCAGCCAGTTCTTCCAGCGTTTTGACGTTATAACAGTAATAGATCGAGGGATGTTCGTGGGCACGTCCTCCAACCCACTGTTCAATGACAGCTGGATCGTAAGTCGATTGTCCACCAAGTGAACCGACTGCACAAACACGAGAGGAAGCTCGCTCGATCAGATCTTCACTTTTTGGGTTAGCCAAATCGTCGTGATAGCCCAGCCACATCGAAATTCCTGCGCCAGCTGATCCACCAAAAGCGGCAAATAAATTGGGATCAACATTATATTTCTCTGCATGATGCCTGAGAAACTGAATCGCTCGTGCTCCATCGTGCTGAGGTGCCGGGAACGGGAACTTGAAAACAAATCGATAATTAATCGCAGCGACAGAAATTCCCCGCTTGTGAGCTTGCTGAATAATTTCAGGTGATGTTCCATTTTTACTTCCACCGACAAATCCTCCTCCATGAATATAAATGACCAGCGGAGTTGGTTTTTTGGAATCAACCAGCCAAAGATCAAGCACATTGCGTTTATCGGGGCCGTACGAAACATTAGTGTGGGTTGGTTTCGGGCCAGATTTCTTTCCGGGTTTCTTCTTTCGATCAGCCAGCATTTTCTGGTAATAAGCGATCGCTTCGGGAACTGTCAGTTCGCCATCTTTGTTGGAATCTGCATTGGGAAATTTCTCCAGAAGCATCTTTAAATTTTCTTTGGAGAGTGGCGGAGCGGCCGAAGCAGGCTGCGAGGTCACGGCCAGCAGGGAAAACACGCATGCAAAAATGAAGGTCACAAAGCAGGATCTCATAGTGAAAGCCTTTCCAAGCAAGGTTTTTGAGCCGAATCGGTACTTAACAGATACTATACGGGAATTGAATCTTCAATGCGAATCTGAAAGCGATCTGCTCAGGCTGTTACTTTCGCAAGTTGAACTCTACAATCTGCATAGGCCCGAGGAATTCGGGAAGGCTAGAGGATTTTGGGTGTGCGAAATAAGCTGGAGCACACCGGGAACGAATTTTATCAACTTTTTTCAGATCAATCTTTATTTACTATGGCAAAAGATTTTCTCAAAGGAGTTCAGGACTCCTACGACGTTGTTGTGATTGGTAGCGGCCTGGCTGGATTAACCGGGGCTAACACTTTGGCCAAAGCTGGCTATTCGGTGCTACTTCTGGAACATCATTATCAGCTCGGCGGAATGGCGACCTGGTTCAAACGCAAAGGGGGGCATATCTTTGATATCTCTTTGCATGGCTTTCCAGTCGGAATGATCAAAAGTTGTCGCAAATATTGGACGCAAGAAATCGCAGACAAAATTGTGCCTCTCAAAGGGATTCGATTCGAGAACCCTCAGTTTTCCATTGAGACAACATTCAATCGTGAAGATTTCACTCAATTGTTGATTGAAAAGTTTGACATTCCCGCCGAAACCGTTCAAGCGTTTTTCGACACCGCTAGAAGTATGAACTTCTTCGATGATCAGGAAATGACCACCCGCGAGCTGTTCGAAAAGTTCTTCCCCGGGCGAGACGACGTTGTCCGATTGTTGATGGAGCCAATTTCATACGCAAACGGTTCCACGTTGGATGATCCTGCGATCACTTACGGAATTGTCTTTTCGAACTTCATGAGTAAAGGTGTCTACACATTCCGGGGCGGGACCGATGCACTGATTTTTCAGATGCGAGAAGAACTGGAAAAGAATGGCGTCGATATTCGGATTCGTTCCCTGGTCGAAAACATCGAAATCGGCCCCGATCGCCAAGTACAAGGTGTTGTTGTCAACGGGAAGCGAATTGGCTGCAAAGCGATTCTTTCCAATTCAAATATCAAATCAACAATTCTCAATCTCGTCGGCCCAGAGAATCTTGATGCAGAATATGTCGAAGAGACCAAAGCGGTTCGGATGAACAACAGCAGCTGTCAGGTTTACATTGGAATGAAACCCGGTGTTGGATTCGATTATTGTGGCGATTTGCTGTTCCATTCAGAGCATTCCGGTTTTGATGTCGATGCGATGCTCAGTAAAGATGTCAGCAGCCGAACTTTCTCGTTTTATTATCCGGAAACGCGTCCCGGTTCAGATCGTTGGCTGGTGGTCTCTTCAACCAATGCAAACTACAAAGACTGGGCCGATCTTTCTGACGAACAATACGAAGCCGATAAAAAATACCTCTGCGAGAAAACACTAGATTGTCTGGAACAGTATGTTCCCGATGTAAGAGAAAAAGTCGATTGGATCGAAGCATCCACGCCTCGCACTTTCGAACATTATACCAGACACCTTCAAGGCGCATCGTTCGGAACCAAGTTTGAAGGTTTGAAAGTTTCTCAGGAACTTCCCAATCAAATCGGCGGATTGCATCATGCAGGTTCGGTCGGAATTATTATGTCCGGCTGGCTCGGAGCAGTAAATTACGGCGTGATCGTTTCCAACGAAATCGATAAATATCTTACAGCACAAGCAACATCAAATGAATAAGGTGGGTAAGTTTTGCATCTATTGTTGATGCATCAGGTTAAGGAAATCTCTGAAAATTAGTTCTCCCTCTTACGAAGGGAGAGTGAGAGGGGGTTTGACTACTTCTTATAATTAAACTGCCTTTAATAAGCTCTTGAATTCAATTTTCAGAGGTTCCCTTAAGTAAACAGACTAAAAAGTAGAGCGAAGAATTTTTTAGACTTAGTAATTAACCACAGAGACGCAGAGATCACGGAGTAAAAAAGAAGCTCCGGATTTACAACGCCCTGTAAAAGACAAGAATGAACTACTAATTAATATCGATTGAAGAGAAAAGAAAATCTCTTTGTCTGGCTTCAAATAAAATCCATGAGCTGCTGAGAATTGAGCGAATCTTTTTCTCTCTGTGTTCTCTGCGTCTCCGTGGTTGAAAATCCTTGTGCTTCGTTCAGAAGGCTTCATTGCAGTCGTTTAATACAAAGAAACTTGTTATGGATTTGGAACAGATTAAACAGTGCATTCCTCATCGCGATCCTTTTATCTGGATTGAGGAAGTTCTGGAGATTGAACAGAATTCGATTCACGCCACCAAACATCTCAATCCGGAATTGGAATTGTTCAAAGGGCATTATCCTGATTTCCCGATTTTGCCCGGCGTCATTCAATGCGAAATGGCAATGCAAGCGGGTGCGATTCTTATTGCTCGCATGCATGCCGTTGACAGCGGGAAAATACCGGTGGCGACCCGTATGAATAACGTAAAATTCAAACACATGATCCGCCCGGGAGATACTGTTCACATTTTTGTGGAAATCACAGAAACGGTTTCCAACGCATTTTATCTGACAGGGAAAGTCAAAGTCGATGGAAAGTTAACCGCTCGGCTTGATTTCGCAGTCACAACAACCGATTCTCCTTCTTGATTTTCAATCAGAATCATTTAAAGTGAAACAGTGACTGAAACCCAGACATTACAGTGACTAGAGCACTGGCATTACAGTTACCGGAGCACAGGCATTCCTGTCTGTGTAAGCAACCAATGATCTCGGTTGCGTATAATATGAATTATTGAGATCACCTAAAAAAGCAGACCCAAGATGATAGACGATGCTCCCAAGTTCATGCTCGATCAGGTTTATTCGACCGATCAGCTCAGTTTTCGGTATCCTGGATATTGGCAAATTGATGAACAAAAAACAGACGACAGCCTTTCGGTAACAATCACCACCGAAGAAGGCAGTTTCTGGATGCTTTCGATGCACGACGGAACAGAAGAGCCGGCGGATATCATTCAGTCTGCGATTGAAGCATTTACCGATGAATACGAACAGATTGATGTCTACGAACGGGAAGATCAACCGTCCCTGGGTTGGTCGAAGCAGGAACTGGAATTTGAGTGTAGTGACTTTATTGTCATTGCCATTTTGCAGGCGGTTCAAATTCCTGGCTCGACGCTTTTGTTGTTGATGCAGGGACAAGACGAAGAATTTGAAACTTACAGAGACACTTTTCAGGCGATTACAAATTCGCTCATCCAGGCACCAAAATCAGAATAATACGCATTCGCGTACTTGTTTACGCGTTGTCTGTTTCCTAAGTCCTTGCCAGTACAAGGACACGGAGGCAGCGAAGAGTTTAATTGAGTTTGGTATGGTAGGCTGTTTGATAAAATCGATGAACTTTATGTATCGATTCGGTGTCTTGTTGATTGCAGTGCGTGCGGTTTAGTTTTTATTCCAATCATTTCATTCCGTTAGTTGAAGAGCAAGTCATGATCATAGTTATGAAGCAAGGGACAAGCCGCGAGGCTGCTGAGAAAATCGCTGCTCGTGTTGCAGAACTCGAATTGAAACCTCATATCATTTACGGTGAGGAACGCAACGTGATCGCAGTGGTTGGCGATGATCGTCGCAAAGATCGGACAGCTTTCGAAACCTGTGAAGGAGTGGATCAAGTCATGCCGATTCTGGCTGAGTACAAAATTGCTTCCAAAGAAACAAAGTCTGAACCAACGATTGTCCAGGCACTGGATCTCAAAATTGGTGGCGGTCATTTGGGGATCATCGCTGGCCCCTGTTCGGTGGAAAGCGAAGAACAAATCATGGAAACGGCCCGGGTGGTAAAACGCTCAGGAGCCAAAGGTTTCCGGGGCGGTGCATTCAAGCCGCGAACCAGCCCTTATTCTTTCCAGGGTATGAAAGAAGAGGGACTAAAAATATTAGCAGCTGCCCGGGAAGAAACCGGCCTGGCAATTGTCACCGAAGTGATGACCCCCCATCATGTCGATCTGGTTGCAAGTTACGCTGACGTATTGCAAATTGGTGCTCGCAACATGCAGAATTATCAACTGCTCGAAGCGGTTGGCGGCTGCGACAAACCGACCCTGCTTAAACGCGGAGCTTCAGCCACGATGGATGAATTCCTGCTAGCTGCTGAATACATTCTTGATCGCGGAAATCAGCAGGTCGCATTGTGCGAACGAGGAATTCGCACCTTCGAAACGCATACTCGCTTCACGTTGCCGCTGGCATCGGTGACGTACCTGCAATCCAAAACGCATCTCCCGATTGTCATCGATCCCAGCCACGGCACCGGTCACGCTTACTTGGTTCCGCCGATGTGCTCAGCTGCGGTCGCAATTAAAGCAGACGGCTTAATCGTCGAAATCCACCCCGATCCCCCCAACGCAATGAGCGACGGCGCCCAATCTCTGACACTCGATGTGTTCGAAGAAACCATGAAACAGTGCCGAGTCATCGCAGATGCCGTCGGCCTGAAAATGTGAGGAGAGCCTGTCAGAGAGGTGGGGATGTCTCGATTTATTGAGCCGGGTTCGCGTGAGCAATCACTTTTTTATCGGATCGACTTTCGCTGGCTGGCTCAGGGGTTTTCGATTGATCACACCACGTTGAGCGAATTTCGCAGAAAAGACGGCATCATTCTGACCAGCGATGTTCTTACTCGCCGAAAGAAGAATCGAAAACTCCGAATCCAGCGATTCGCGATGCGTTAAGTGTGCCCGTCATGGCCTGGTTACTTTGTGACATTGCATAGCGGAGGGTAGACATTCCTGTCTGCCTTGGATGAAGTCCGGCTCAAACGAAACAGACAAGAATGTCTGTTCTCCCTTTGAATTTATAGAGATCTCCACAAAGTTCGAGCCACGGATAGACACAGATAAACACGGATCGATTTTTTAGTGACACGACTCTTCTGTATTTGTTAGAATCGCTTGAGAGCGATATCTGATACCAAACTCAATTAATACTTGCGAGAAGCTATCACTCGTGGCCTTGTACAGACAATGACTTAGGGAATGTACAACGCGCAAACAAATTGCGAATGCGTATAAAAGTTGAATTCCAGAGCTTCATAAAGACAGGTTGATTATAAAAACAGTTTAAAACCCCTCTCACTCCTCCTTCGTAAGGAGGAGAACCAATTTTCCAGACACACCAGAAATATTCCTTCCAGCGGTATTTTATGATTACAACAGACCCAAGTAAAAATTGTCCATTTCAACAAACGGTCGTCAACGATTGTTACGATGTCATCATTCTTGGTGCCGGGCCTGCCGGGACGACTTGTGCGGCGTTACTTGCAGAAGCTGGTCGTTCGGTGTTGGTGCTGGAACGCGCGTTGATGCCACGCTTTCATGTCGGGGAATCGTTACTTCCCAGAACGTATTCGACACTTCAGCGATTGGGGCTGCTGGAAAAAATGCAGGAAAGTGCTTTTCCGAAAAAGTACAGCGTCCAGTTTGTCACCGAAACGGGCAAAATCACCAAGCCGTTTTATTTCGATGAATACATTCCGCACGAGTCCTCACAAACCTGGCAGGTGGAACGGGCAGAATTCGATTTGATGCTCGCCCATAAATCTGTTGAAAACGGAGCCACCATCCGAAGCAGCGTTCATGTGATGGATGCGTTATTCGAACAGGACCGAGCTGTCGGCGTGAAGATCAAATTAAAAGATACGACTTCCGGCAATGAAGAGGTTCGAGAAATTGCCTGCCAGGTTTTGGTCGATGCCACCGGTCAAAGTGCATTTCTGGCGAATCGTCTCGGCTTGAAACAGGCTGATCCACTGCTACAAAAAGGAACGATCTGGTCTTACTTCAAAGGTGCGATTCGCGACGAAGGCAGGGATGAAGGGGCTACGATCATTATGCAAACCGAAGGGAAGAAATCGTGGTTTTGGTACATCCCTCTTTCTGATGATGTCGTCAGTGTTGGCTGCACCGGCAGCATGAAATATATGTTCCCAGGAAACGGAAGCACGTCCGATCAGATCTTTCAACGGGAACTAGCCAAGTGCCCGGAAATGCAACGTCGCCTTGAAAACGCTCAGCAAATCACCGAGTATAAAACAACCAAAGATTTCACCTACCGGGCTACTCAAACCGCAGGACCGGGCTGGGTGCTAATCGGCGATGCGTTCGGCTTTATCGATCCGGTCTATTCCTCAGGAGTTTTGCTGGCGTTTGCTTCTGGAGAATTTGCAGCTGATGCAATTGTCGAGGGCTTCAAAAACGACGATCTCTCAGCCAAACAACTTGGTCATTGGAACGAACTTTATGCTTTAGGCCTGAGTTACTTCAAAAGATTAGTCTACGGTTTCTATGCCCCTGATTTCAGTTTCGCATCGTTCTTCAGACAATACCCTGAATGTAGAAATCAAATGATTGATATACTGATGGGCGATGTATTTAAACCCGATTTAGAATCATTGTTCAAAAAAATGGGGCCTGTTGTCCCCCCCTCAGATATCGATGTTGCTTCTTAGCCTAAAGCGACACACGAATTACAGGTAGAGATTTCAAGGTTTTCCAATTGAATCAAGAAAGCTTTCATATTCGATTGATCCCAACACAGCCTAATCCCTGAGTTTTCTGTAACGAAATAAAAGAAGGAGTCCTGTTCATGCCTGCTGCCTCTTATAATGGCTTTCCGAAAGAGACGCTCAAGTTTCTCGCTGATCTGAAGAAGAACAATCGTCGAGAATGGTTCCAGGAACACAAAGCTCAATACGAATTTGCTTTTGCAGAGTCGGCTTTGGAATTTATTTCTGAGATGCAAAAGCCACTTCGTAAACTCTCTCCATTCCTGGAAGCGATCCCCAAAAAGATGGGAGGCTCGCTGATGCGAATCTATCGCGATACCCGATTCGGCAAAGACAAGACTCCTTACAAAACAAATATTGGAATTCAATTCCGTCACGAAGCCGGCTGTAATGTGCACGCCCCGGGCTGCTATGTGCACATTGAACCGAAAAACGTTTTCATTGGCGTGGGGATTTGGCGACCGGAAAAAGAAACTTTGCGAATGATCCGGGAACGCATCGCCGAATCACCTGGAGAATGGAAAAAGATTCGCGATCAAAAGAAATTCCGAGAAACATTCCAACTCTCCGGCGAAACTCTGAAACGTCCTCCCTCTAGTTTCGATAAAGAGCACCCGATGATCGATGACATCAAACGCAAAGATTTTATCGCGATTTGCTCACTAAAACCGAAACAAATCGAATCCTCCGACTTCATTCCAGAAGTGATGAAACTGTTTAAACAGGCAACGCCGTACATGAGATTTCTTTGCGACGCGATTGAAATCCCCTATTAATACACCTCAATAATTCGTTACCAGCGTTGCAACAAGAAGCACTTCCTCAGCTCTCAACGAACAATTACGCGAATGCGTATTAGAGATTCCCTTAAGATTTCGGGGCTGGTTTTTTGACCGGTTTTGTACCGTCCATTTTGAGGAGTAGTTTTTCGAATCGCTGATGTTCTTTCAACATGGCCAGGTCAGGATCAGCAATTGTCCATTTCTTATCCTGATACCCCAGCGAAATGGCTCGGTCCAGTTCGTCGAGTGCCTTTTCTATGAGTTGATCGACTCGCTTTATCTGTTGAGGATCGCTGGCACCTTTTTTCTGAAGATGCTCTGCTGCTCGCGAATAAGTACAGGCCACATTGTAAGCAAAAATGGCATTCGTTTCGTGTTCAGCATGAGCAGCCTTAATCAACGCAATGGCTTCATCGATCTTGCCGTTGATCGCCATCGACAACGCAACGCCTGTGAGCGCGGTTGTGTTTTTAGGGTCCAGCTCCAAAGATTTTCGATAGTCAACTTCTGCTTTGGCGAATTCTTCAAGCATCGAATAGGCATGACCGCGAGAAGAATACCAGTTTGCAAAATCAGGTTTTTGTTGAATCGCGAGATTCAGACTTTCAATCGCTTCTTCAAACCTAGACAGTGTCGTTAAAGCCTGCCCAATCCATCCATGAACCTGGGGCCAGCCAATATCCATTTCTGATAACTGGATTAAATCGGCAAGATAATTTTCGTTATCTCCCATCGCACGGTACGCAATCGCACGGCCCTGATAAGCAAACGGATACAAGGCATCATTTTCGATGATCAGTGTATACTGTTTTATCGATAATTCATAATTTCCCGAACTTGCAGAATTATTTGCCTGAGAATTCAGATAACGCACAGGCGACCGGGAATAGAGATTCGTCAACGCAGTACGGGCAGCTGGACCTTTTTTCTCTGAACCAGAAACCGAAAGCTCAACCAGATGCTCTCGGGATCTGGGCGTTGAAATTCCTCCCAACGAGGAAATTAATAGTGACAACGACGGATCCTTTTCCTCGCATTGAGAAATCTTTTGGATGAAAATCTCAACGGCTTGTTCGGTTGCAGTTTCTCGTAGTAATCGACAGGTATCCGAGACAACCTGAATGTCTTCCGTTTCCAAAGCAGTAGGAGCAAACTCCAGAAAGCGATGCTGATCAATTCGTTGCATCGCCTTTAAGATGGCACGTCGCTCTTGCGATTGAGTCAGTTCCGGGTAGACCTCAATAAACGCATCCAGAACGGTTTTGCTACCAATGGCCGCCAATGTGTTAATAATTTGCGAGCGTTGTTTCTGATCAGTTTTAAGTAATGTAATTAAACTGGGGGTCGACTGTTGAACTTTATATCGTGTGAGCACTTGGAATGTCTGGGAATCAGAATCGCCATTTTCAAGTTGCTGTAAGGCAAAGTCAATCACGGCCTTTCGACTGATCGGATCGTTCTGCTTGGAAAGAATTTCTATCGAAGTCTTTCGCAATGCTTCTTCATCGTCTTGCAGTAAAGAAATCAACATCTGTTGCAACCGCGGATGTCCGATCCCATTCAAAGCCTTGACCGCTTCGATTCGTAATGAAACCGGGCCAGTTTGAGCGTGTTGGTAAAGTGTCTCAGCCCATTTTTTTCGTGGAAATTGTGCCAACACTCGCACAACGCGTTGTTGCATTTCAGNAGGACTGTCCAACAAACCCATCAGTGCCTGGAGGTGAATCGGGAAACGAGATGCCGCCAAACTGACCAATGCTGTTTGAGAAACCGAAGTTTCCTTGGACCGAGCAGCTTCTAAAAGAGCAGTCACAGCAACAGACGCATTGAAATCACTTAACGCAATCAAAGCGGAAATTTTCAGTAACGGCTTGGTATCCTGTGCAGCCATCGCGATAATTTCCGGAAGCAGCGAATCGGGTATTCTTGCTGCACCATGAACCAGTGCAGCTGGCTTGGTTAGCGAGTCCCCAGAACGAATTTCCTCGACCAACTCAGAAACAGGGATCGATTCATAAACACTTTGAGAAATTGCAATAATCGCATCATTCAAATTCTTGTGAGTTACTGATTCCGCATTCGGTACAGATTGAGAGTTGGAAGACTTTTTCGGAAAATTGATGACCTTTATTTTTCGTATCATTGCGGGCACCGTTGGAAATTCAGTATTGCTGGTATTGCGTGATTCCTGCCCAGCCGAACTGGCAACCCGCCCCAGCCATTGCACCAAATGGGGGTCAACCACAGCCGCTTTCTCATCAAAAGAAATCACAATACGAATGATATTCTTTGTCGCCAACATGACCAATTCGTCAACAATCGTTCCCATGTTAATGGTATTTACTTCACCATGAATCGTGCCCAGGGCAATCACTCCTCGGGGACCAATCTGCTCTTGCCGCCAACGCAACATCGCCCGGTGCTGAAGCGTTGCATCTAATGCAAAACGGCGATTGCCCATTTTCCAATCTAAAACCAAACTGGGGACATCGCTGCCCCCATCTAATCCCCTGAATACGACCCAGCTAGAGGCCACCTGACCGGCTGGGATTTCGATTTTCTTGGATACCTCCAACTCTGTCAAATTGTAGCTGCGGTTCCCTTTCCGAAATGAAACCGAGGTGTTCGTTTTCTGCTTGTCATCCATGCGGTATTCTTTCCCGCCAACAAGCAAGCGAATCTTTTGAGTTTCAACCACAAGAAGTTCGTCTGACTGATTCAGAATCACGAGCCGTCCAACGAGAAAACGAAACGGGGTTTGCCCTGCAAGCCGTTGAGCAAAATAAGGCGAATCCAACAAGCAGGCGATGTTGTCGCGTTCGAGAGTTAACTCAGCTGGGACTGGAAGATTCAGTTCGCCCAGTTCGCATTGGATTTCCTGTAACTGTTTCTCATAGTGTTGAATCACTTCTTGATCAGCCGTCCCGCTGGCTGAGGGAAACTGATCGTCAAGCTCTTGATCTGCCCAAAGCGAAGTCTCGCACAGGCATAACCCGGCAATCAAAAACAACCAACATCGCGATTGAATAAAACTACGTATTGTATTCATGGAGTCTATTCTCGTCAGTCAAAACCTAACCAAGTATTACGTCTACCGTTAAATGGTAGACGGCTTAATAATTGTTGAAATATGATTTCCTGGCATCTGACCCAGCGTAGCCGGTATCAAACAGGAAGAAATTGAATAAACCACGGAGACACGGAGGTCACAGAGGTCACGGAGAAAAAACCAGGTGATACTTATTACATCGCAAAACGAGACAGTATACCTCTTGAGTTATGTTGACTATGTTACTGCTACTTTTTTTAACTCGGTGATCTCTGTGCCTCCGTGGTAAAATAAAATCTATCCATTTTCATTTGTTCCCAATCGGGACTTCAAAAGCACGTCAAGGTGACGAACCTTTAACATTATCCCGACTGGTAGTCCACAACTGATACCGCCCGATTAACCTTTTTCCTGTAGATCGTGGCGGTCCAACAACCACAGGCCTGTCAACACTCGTGCATCAATCAATTGTCCAGATTTTCGTTGCTGTTCCAACCATAAATAGGCTTCACTTCGCAAAATTTTGTGAATCTGAATCGATTCCCCCGCATCCCCACCTCCTGGACCCGATTGCCAGCAATCGCGAGCCAGGAACATGGTCACCGTTTCGTCGCTCATGCCGGCTGAGGTCGCATAGGTTCCGAGGTTTTCGATTTGCTCGGTTTCGTAACCGGTTTCTTCAAGTAACTCTCGACGAGCTGCTCTTTCCAGATCTTCGTCTTCCTCGCCGACGATATCGCCTGCTAAACCGGCTGGCATCTCCAGAACATTTTGACCAACCGGCGGGCGAAATTGCTCAACAAAGAT
>JAESQE010000307.1 GCA_016765335.1 Planctomycetaceae bacterium | reverse complement strand
GGTGTGGACTCGGGTGCAGTAATGCCCAAAAACTTTGAAAATGAAGTAAGCGCATTTTGATAGCCTTGTTGCCTTTGTCAAAACACCCTTTTACCGACTGTAACGACCTGCATATGAGCGAAACGGTGATCCGCTGGAATCGTCTGCCCTGGCTGCTTATTGCAGTGCAAGTGGCCCTGATGGGGGTTGGCTTGGGGGCGATTGCGCGGGGGGATGAACTCGCTGGAGATTCTGGTTTGTTCCAGCGGCAAATGGTCTGGGTAGTTCTTTCGATTCCAGCCACCATCATCGCGGCTGTCATTCCGTATCGTCTCTGGAGAATGCAAGGTTACACGTTATTCGTCATCAGTTTGCTCTTGCTGATTGTCCCTTATTTCATGCCAGCTCGGGGCGGTGCCCATCGTTGGATTCCGTTAGGGCCCATCAACTTTCAACCTTCGGAAGTTGCTAAGCTGACATTCATGATGGCGATTGCGCAATATTTGATGTTTCGAAACAATTATCGGAAAATCTGGGGCTTGATCGTCCCTTTTGCGATGACGCTGATTCCGATGGGTCTCATTTTACGAGAACCCGATCTCGGGACATCGCTACTGTTTCTGCCAGTTCTGTTTTCGATGCTCTTTGCAGCCGGTGCTCGCTGGAAACATTTGCTTTTGATTTGCATCCTCGGGGCTTCGGTGATGCCCGTGGGCTGGAAATTTATGTCCGCAGAACAGAAATCGCGTGTCACCACTTTATTTACTCAGAAGGATGGCGGGCCGGCTCCCCGCGGAGATGGCTATCATTTGCATCAATCGAAACAAATGATGGCGCTCGGTGGAATATGGGGCAGCGATATTTCTGGCCCCGCAACAGATGATGAATACCTCTATCATTTACCAGCTTCGCGAACAGACTTTGTGTTCTGTCTTGTGGGAGAACGTTGGGGGCTGTGGGGCTGTTTGATTGTGATCGGACTTTATCTGACGTTGTTTGCACAAGGCTTGAAAATCGCCTCCAATACCCACGAACCTTTCGGACGATTGCTTGCGGTCGGAATTGTCGCAATCCTGGCAACTCAATTGCTTATTAATACCGGGATGACCATCGGCTTAACCCCAATCACCGGGCTGACATTGCCTTTACTCAGTTATGGTGGTTCGAGCATGCTCATGATTTCAGCTTCGCTGGGTTTGCTGATCAACATCGCGATGCGTCCCGGGTTCGAAGTCTCCGGCGAAACATTTCGCTATTGAAACCGAGAGCCTGAGTAAATTAAAGAATCGATGAAGAAATACAATTTTCATCTGACGAAATGACCCTGTAATGACGTAAAGAAGGTTGAGGTTCCATCACATCGCTGATACGCTTGGGCATTCTGCGGTGTGGACTGTTTTGTCTGTTAAGGTAAGAAATGCGGTTTTCTTCACGTTCTATTCTCACATGGGTGCTCTTTTTTGCCTACGTATCAGGCGGATTGATCGTCCCGGTTGCGCACAGACATAATGGCGGAAACTGCTGTGGACATTCGCACGAAGCTCAGCAAAGTCCCGACCACGTGCATGCGAGTTGTGGTCAAGCATGTCCGTTTGGGCATAAGTCTTGTGCAGAATCTTCGCAAAGCAGTTGCACTGAAGATTCTTCGAACAATTCGCCACCTTGCTTACCAATTGATAGCTGCCCAGCCTGCGAATTGCTTTGCATGGCTAGTGATACCGTCGGTTTTGTCACGCTGTCAAAATGCGAATTCTTTGTCCCGCAATTTTCAACTGCTTGCTCAGCTACAGCTAATTTAGGAGATCTCGTTCTCCCAACTCTTCGCGGTCCTCCAACCTGCTAAAGAGTTATGGGAAGCTCAAAAAATTGGTTCTCCCCCTTACGAAGGGGGAGCTAGAGGGGGTTTTAGCCTGCTCTTTACGATCAAACTGCTTTATACAAAACTCAATTAATACTTGCGTGAAGCCCTCGCTCGTGGCCTTGTACCGACAAGGACTTAGGGAATGCTCAACTCGCAAACAAATATGCGAATGCGTATAAGAAGCTCTGCGATTCAATTTTTAGAAGTTCCCTTATATTTCGTCTTTTGAAGTGATGACCGTAGGAACTGCTACTTGCGGGCCATTCACCTAAGCACAAGGGCTTGTTGCGCAATGTGGTCCGCAGATAGCGGACCCTATGCAGATTCTTTTCAGCCTTCAAAAGAACATGAGTCATTCGAAACGGTTCTTTCAATAGTTTTATTCTGTTTATTAAGTTGGAGATTTTATTATGTCTACAAAACGTTTTCACTGGTCCGACCGGGCGACCAAAGACGGCTTCACGCTGATCGAATTACTGGTCGTCATTGCGATCATCGCGATCCTGGTTGCATTACTGTTGCCAGCGGTTCAGCAAGCCCGGGAAGCAGCCAGACGATCGAGTTGCAAAAACAACCTGAAGCAACTCGGCTTAGCACTACACAATTATCACGATACCCACAGAGTTTTCCCTTCGGGTTGGATTGGTGCGAATTCTTCGGGGCCTCATACCGGGATGAATTCGCCGGATTTAACCGGCTTTAATAACGGATTCGCCTGGGGAGCCATGTCTCTTCCCTTTATTGAATCCAGTCCGTTGTACGATCAGCTTAATTTTTCTGTTCCGCTGACCGACTCCACGAATGCACGATCTATCGCCACTGTCGTATCGGTATTTCAATGTCCTTCGGACCCCAAGCCAGGCACCGCAGTGATTACAGATAGTGTCGGTAATTCCTTTACACTTGGCACCTCCAACTACATGGGTATGTTCGGGATTCGTGCTATCGATGAATGTGAAATTGGTGTGGGGGTGACCGCTACCGAGCAATGCAGAGGTGAAGGAACTTTCTATCATAACAGCAAAGTTTCTTTCCGAGACATGACCGATGGGACAAGCAGCACAATCATAATTGGGGAACGGACGACGTTTTATTCCAATTTGAATTCCAAAACGAATCCTTTTTATGGAGCTTGGATAGGACTGATTCCCAACTCCGAAGAAGGAGCAGAGCGTTTCTTGGGTCACTCCAGCCATCACCCCAATTATGCATTGAGGAAAGACAGTGCAGGCTTATCGATAGGTGACTCTGGAGATTTTGGATCTTCACACACAGGGGGGGCTCAGTTTGTTTTGGCTGATGGATCTGTCCGGTTCATCAGCACAAATATCGATACCCCCACGTTCCAAAACTTGGGACAAATTTCAGACGGTCAGATACTCGGCGAGTTTTAACGGGAGTTACTGAGAGCTTCGTATGAACCAACAGATTCGTATCTAGAAACATGCCATCGGCGGCTAACGACTTGTCGCTCACGATGCCCCGATGGAAAATGAACAAAAGGGTGGCTGGGGTGCAAAGGAAATTTTGAGGAAATTATAGCCAGCCCATGCAAAACTGACTGGACCTCACAGGCTATTGTTTTGGCCCCAGAAATATCCAACATCTGGAGCCAGAACCAGTTTTTTATGCAATCCATAATCTGCAAGCAGAGCTACAATTACAACTCAACAATCGATTGGCACCCCAGCCACCCCTTCATCGAATCAATCGTGTAGTTTTCGAACATAATTTCTAAAGTAAGTACCATTAAGTGTGAGCCGCCGGTGTTTTACTGGAGCACTTGCCTCAAGAATTATCGCNAAAACGGTTTAATCATTGATGAATGAGAAATCATTTCCCTCGGCTGAGGAATGGCATTCGATGCAACTGGCGAATTTCCCAGAGATTGGCATATTGCCTTTTTCAGGAGGAGTCATTGCGACGTTTCCATCAGCGGTGTACTTCACCCAATACCAGTCATTGGCAGCCGGGTTGTAGTCCTTGGCTCGGTACATCACAGTCACAGCCATCAAGGTTTTTCCATCAGGTCCAAAGTTTTCTTTGACGATTATAGAACCGTGAGGCAGCGTGCTTGCATTCCCAGCTGCGGTTCGGTTGAGATACGTTTTCAAATAGGCTCCATGCGGACTTTGCCCAGGATAAACATCTGTGGACTGCCCTGGCCCTGGCGCCCAGTTGTGATATTCAACGCGATGAAGCCAATCCCACAATTTACTTTCGTAAGATGCAACCGTACCACGAGTTGTTCTTCCCCTTGGAGATGTTCTTCCTCTTGATTGTGAAGAAGAACCTTGCTGCGAATAACGCGAGCCACTTTGTGCCTGAACAGAAGATTCACGGGGCATTTCAATCGTCAACCATGCCAATGTTGCCAATAACGCTAAGCTGGCAGTCCATCTGAAATATTTCATTTGAGTCACTTTCTTTATTTTGACATCTAAAATTATCCTTCTGGATGATAACCAGCACGTTGTCTTCGATCTGTAACATGGCTCACACAGGGGGTAGAGTTTTGAAAATGGGCCTTAACTCTTTGTATTTGTCACGATGAATAATTTCATTGCTCGATATCCTCAGAGAACCTTGGCTTTCCATTTTCTCTTTCAGGTGCTGTGGAAAACCTGCTTTAATCGCAACCTTTCCATCCAATTCCTGTTCGGATTAATGTTCTTGGTGTGCCAACTATGCGGGTTGTAACGATGATGGCACGTCATGACGATAAACCTGAATTCCGCAGTCATTCCTGTTAATTGCATATTGCATGATCTAGCAAATATCTGAGTCCGTTGGGGGCAAAATTGTTGATTTGTCCTGAGTAAACCCTGATAGAACTTTCGATAGCCCAATAGAGGATTCAGCACAAAAACGTTTCCAGAACACTGCAATAGACAGAGGTATTGCATCTGTAATGATTCGTGGAGTTCTCATGAAATAATCACAAACTGTCCTATCAAATTGATTCCGCTTTTCCAGTCCATCACTGTTTGGGCCAGCAATCTGAATCGGGCAGACAGNGAANTAAAAACCAACCTCTTTCACGTGGACAATTTACATCAACTGATTATCACTCCACAACGGACGAGAATGCGTGAACGATTTTATCGAAACATTTTATCAACGCCACAGCCGCAAGCTGTTTGTGCTACTGCTCCTGACGCTACCCGTCTTAAATTACGTTGCTTCTACGATTCCAACCAATAACGATATTGAAACCTGGCTCCCATCGGAATCGGTTTTAAAGCAGCAATACGACCAGTTCCGTGACGATTTTGGCAGCGAAGAAATGATCCTGCTTGGGTTGAAAAACGGCGCAACCGACCCCGCAATTATCTCTTCGCTGGCCAGTCGAATTGAAAGGCATCCCGAGTTCAATCATTGCTGGACTTCCCAGNGACTCCGCGATGTCATGTCCGATTTGTACGTCAGCGAAGAATCGATTCAGTCGCGAATCATCGGTGTCACCGAATCGGCTCACGGTGAATTGAAGGCGATTTTGCTGCAATTATCTCCTCAGGGAACAGCAGATCGAAAATTGGCAGTCAAAGCCATTCAGGACGAATTGTCATATTGTCAAATCCGGGATGATCAGGTCATATTGGCTGGTGGGCCGGTTGTGGTTGCAGAACTGGACCGACTGGGAAGCTCCAGTGAAAATGAGAAGTTCTTCTTGCTGACCCTCCTGATCGGTTTCGGATTACTGGTTGTCATCCTCAGAGATTGGCGAAGCAGTGCATCTCTGATTTTATTGACGATGTGGTCAATTCAAATGACGGTCTCCAGCGTGAAGTGGTGCGGAGGAGAAATGAACTTCATTCTCGGGGCTTTGCCTGTGATGGTGATGGTGTTCACGCTGGCAGTCTCTATTCATTATCTCCACTATTACGATTCATTCCGCTCAAGCGAAAAACCCATTCCTTCCAGCTTTTTTGCAGCCTTGAAGCCTTGTGTATTTGCTTCGTGCACCACAACCATTGGCCTGGCCTCGTTGTGCCTTAGCGACATTATGCCGGTTCGACAATTCGGTTACGCAGCCTCGGTGGGATGCATCGTTTCCCTCTTCAGCGGCTTACTGATAACCCCTGCGATTGTCACTCTTTGCAAATTCAAAGGCTTTCAGGAAACAGATCTGGTGCGTTTCCAACGTAAAGCTTTATCACATGTCATTGAATATCGAAAATTAGCAACCATAACGGCCTTGTCGCTGGTGACAATAACTGCTTTAGGCTTGCCCAACCTGAGTTCCCGATTAGATCCATTAGAGTTTCTGCCTTCTTCTAATAAGGTCATTACCGATCTGAATGAAGTTCAGCAAAAGCTGACGACGATCGACTCAGTAGAAATTGTTGTCGATTTTGATGACGACGACTCAGCGTTCCTTGATCGAGTTGAGCAAGTCCAAATAATTGAAGGAATCATTCTCGCCCATCCTCTTGTGCGGCACACAACATCAGCTGCGAGCTTCTTCCCGGAAACAGATCAGCTGCCTCAAAGTCCACGAGAAATCGGAAAGATGCTGCGAGTTGCACAGGCCCAGGCCAGCAGCAGCGAATACCTCGCGTGTGGTCAAAGGTTATGGAGGATTTCTGCCCGGATCGAGCCTGAAGCTCGCGATGCAAACAGCCCATTAGTTGCTGACCTGGAAGAGAAACTCGCAGGATACAATGTTATAATCACTGGGATCTGCCCGCTGATTAACCAGGCGCAACAACAAATATTCAATGGATTCTGGACGAGCTTCGGAACTGCATTCCTAATCATAACTGCGGTTATGATTATTGCGATGCGGTCAGTCTCTACTGGGTTAATCGCAATGATCCCTAACCTGACTCCTTTGATGATTGTCTTTGGAATTCTCGGTTGGTGGGACATTCCTCTCGATATTGGCATGATGATGACAGGCAGTATCGCGTTGGGAATTGCTGTCGATGGAACTTTCCACTTCCTGGTGAAATATGAAAATAACTACCGAGAGTCTGGGGATTCTGTCAGTGCCTCAGCAAAGGCACTCGATAAAACAGGCCCTCCGATTGCAGAGGCTGCAATTATTGCTGCCGTTGGGATGCTGGCACTGTCTTGTAGTGAATTTGGACCTACTGCCAGATTTGGAATATTAATGTCTGCACTTCTTGTGGCTGCATTAATTGGTGACCTTGTACTTTTACCAGCTCTGCTTGCGTTAAGGCCCAAAGCAGTGGAAAAAGAGCCTGAATCTGCCTCCCAGCCTGTTCCGCAACATGCCACAATCAAGCATCCTCACTTCATTAAGTACCGACCGTTGCCCAATTCTGAACGCTATCGAAAGAAAATTGATTCGATTTAGCAATTATCTCATAATTGATGCAGACTTTCCCTAATACTACGATAGGCTACTGCAATTCATGCAGCCTGCACATCGAGGAATTAATAAGAGAAATTCCTCCAGCTTAGCTGTCTACAATTTTAGACAGGCCCCTAAATTGCCGATCATACTGGCACAAGTCTTATCAGGCTCATGTTTTATTCTCGTTGAATGAACATCTGGCACGTTTTTTTTATTACATAACTCATGCAATAAAAAGACGTTGCGGCAAATAGAACAAATAGGGATTACTTTTGATGATTACAGCTCAGGTTTCGGAACCGAATCATTTTCTACTGACTGGTGCGACAGGTCTATTGGGGCGTTACCTCATGAAAGACCTTACACTTGCAGGAGTTCCGTTAGCAGTACATGTACGTCCTAACCGTAGATTCTCAGCCCAAGAACGGATTGAAGCCATTTTCGGCTACTGGGACCAACAGCTAGGTAAAGTTCTTCCCAGGCCAGTTGTTCTCGCTGGACAATTGGGAGAAGAAGCTTTGGGAATGGAGCCTGGCGATATCCGCTGGGCAGCCGAGAACTGCACAAGTGTAATTCATAATGCAGCCTCTTTATCATTTGTCAGCACCGGACGCGATAGCGAGCCTTACACCTCAAATGTTGATGGAACACGTAATGTGCTCCGGTTTTGTCAGGAAGCTGGAATCTACAATTTCCATCATGTCTCGACTGCTTATGTGTGCGGTCTTCGTTCTGGGCTTGTACTGGAAACCGAACTGAAAGAAGGCCAGGTATACGGCAACCCTTACGAAGAAAGTAAGGTTGAAGCGGAAGAGATGACCCGCAGTGCGGATTTCCTGAAATCGCACACTGTGTATCGCCCCAGTATTATTGTGGGTGATTCTGAAACCGGGTTCACCAATACTTTTCATGGGTTTTATGCTGCTGTTCAATTGATCTATACAATGAACAATCATTCCTCCATCGAAAAGCAATACACCGGACATTCCGATTTCTATCCAGGTCGCGTGACTCTGGACGGCTCTGAAGGGAAAAACCTGGTCCCCGTTAACTGGGTGTCCGAGGTCATGTCTCATATCATTTCGAATTCAGAGCACCACGGGCAAACGTATCATCTCACGCCTAGAAATCCGGTCCTCGTGCGAACCATTCTGGCTGTGATGCAGTCAGCTGCCAAAATGTTTGGTTCTCAGTTGGCTGGTAAAGATATTGATACCGGGACAGCCACCGAAATTGAAGAATTCTTCTACGAACACATTCGGGTTTATGATTCCTACTGGCGAAATGATCCAACGTTCGATTCAACAAACACACGCAAAGCTGCACCGCATTTGCCTTGCCCACATATTGATTACGAGCAACTTTTGTTCCTGGCAAAACAGGCCATCAAGATGAATTTCTCTTGGCGAGACAAACTGGTTAAACGCGACAAAAACAAAGAATTGGTTGCCAATTCTTAGCGTTTGCTTTTGCCATTAATTCAGCCTGAAACAAATCAGCCCAGCTTTTACCAAAGCCGGGCTGATTTCATTTCTGGACCAATTTTATACATGCTGCTAACTTGGAATTGCGTTGCGAATTTCCCAAGGTAATCGGTCAAGCGCATTAGCGAATCCGGCCTTCTTTGATCGGGTATTCACCAGCACTGCCCAGCAAAAACCATCGTGCAATCGAGCCAGAACCCCAACACCTCCGTTGAAGCTTCCCATGTGCCAACAGTTCTGTGCACGATTAACGCTCCACCCCTTGGCGTAATTCGGGTTCGCGGATGATGCACGAACCATTTCCTTGATTGAATCAGGGGCAATAATATCTTTGGGGATAGGAAAACCATCAACATGCATTGCAAACTGGACAAGATCTGAAGCAGATGCAATCCAACCGCCATGTGCATCCATGCGGTTCACTCGCATGATTTTGTGATACGGGTCTTCCCCCTGACCATAATAAATCACCTCGTCACGGGCACGCTTAGATTTCAAGTCCTGACCAATTTGCATACGCGTAATTCCTGCAGGATGAAGAACCAATTCCTGCACCGATTTTTCATAACTCTTCTTTGTGACTTGCTCGATTATCCGCCCCAACAAACAATAACCAAAGTTTGAGTACGCATACTTATCTCCAGGATCGTGCGTTAATGGTCTGTTGTTGATTGTCCATTGAATCAACCCGCGATGATCCTCGTTCAATGCTTTACGATCAAACATCGGATCCTGCTTCGCATTCCCCCATCCGCCACAGGTGTGCTCCAGCAGATGCTGAACCGTCACTGCTTGCAGTCTTCGCAGTTGATCTTCAGGCAATGCAGTCCCTTGCAGATAGCGATCCAGAAGATCTTCTGGGCCAAACACGGTATCAGTCAACTTGAGTTGACCTTCTTCCATTAATCGAAAAATGCAAGCACTTGTAATCGGCTTGGAAATACTGGCGATGCGAAACAAATGAGATGGTTTTACTTTCTCTGCTTGTTGTTGATCTGCGTAACCGAAGCCTTCGGCTAGTAGCATCTTTCCGTCTTTAGCCATCGCGATCGATAGCCCAGGTACGGAGTATTTCGTCATGAAGTCCGAAATCAGATCACGAATAATCCCTTGCTCTTTTTCCGGATAAGCATCCAGAGGATTGACGGGCTTGGCTGCTTGCGATCTGGAAGCCGAAAAACTCAAACCGACAGTTACCACAAGTCCCTGAGAAAGAAAATGACGACGCCTCATGATGTATCCTTTGACCAATGAAAAAGCAAAGTCTTGAAACAAAACGGTTTAGAGCATCGGCAACACTTTTTCGACAATTGTCTTGCCAATATTTAACGATGCAGTTGCAGCTGGAGACGGTGCATTGAGAACATGCACGGCTCGATCATCCGATTCTATCAGAAAATCGTCCACAATTTCACCATCAGGAGTGATCGCCTGAGCGCGGACTCCAGCCGGAGCGGGAACTAAATCGTCAGCAGTTATTTCTGGGATTAACTTTTTTAACTCTTTGACAAATGCCTGCTTCGAAAATGATCGCCACATCTCCCCCATGCCCGCTTGCCAATGTTTACGGCTCAACTTTCGAAAACCAGAAAAGGCGAGAGAATCAAATAAGTCTCGACAGTTGATCTGAGTTTTCTTGTACCCTTCCCGTGAAAAAGCCAAGACCGCATTCGGACCGCACTCCACACCTCCTTGAATCATGCGAGTAAAATGGACTCCTAAAAACGGGAATTGAGGATCGGGCACCGGGTAAATCAGGTTTCTACAAAGGTGTCGAGCTTTCGGTTTAAGATCGTAATACTCCCCTCGAAAGGGCACAATTTTCGATTGAATCGATGCACCGCAAAGTTTCGCGATTCGATCCGATTGCAGCCCCGCACAAGTAATGACAAATCGTGTCGCAAAGTCTCCCTGCGATGTCAGTAAAATCTGTGAAGCAGTCTCTCTTCGATAACCTGTGAGCTGAGTATTACAATGAAGCTCAGCTCCTTGCGACTGCATCAATTCTGACAATTTGTTGGCAACAAGCCGATAATCGACAATCCCGGTTTCAGGCACATGAATCGCAGCCACACCTGAGGCATGGGGTTCAAGTTCAGCCAGTCGATCAGGAGTGATCTTTTCGCATTCAATTTCGTTGGCAATGCCTCGTTGATACACCTTTTCCAGAGCAGGTAACTCAGAATTGCAAGTCGCGACAATCACTTTTCCGCAGCGATCAAATGGGATTTCGTGCTTGCTGCAAAACTCTTCCAAGGCAAGTTTTCCCTGCCTGCAATTCAATGCCCGAAGCGAACCCGGCTTATAATAGATGCCCGCGTGAATCACTCCCGAGTTATGCCCAGTTTGATGCATCGCAACCTCAGCTTCTTTTTCGATGACTAACACCGAAAGACCGGGACGATGCTGCAATAACTGCCAGGCTGTTGCTAACCCGACAATCCCACCACCAACAATTGCAACATCGTACATCTTCATTCAGAGCTGCTTTCTTCTTGTAGCACAGTCGCCGGAATTACTTCGTCTCAATTGTAGGCACTACAAATCATGAAGATAGATTTAATATCGGACTAAGTTCAAGAAACGGAGCAACGTAGTAGTCCAACTAGCGTTAAAGGTCAGTCATTTGGACAGAGGCTTTTGATGTCCCGATTGGGAACAAATTATAACGGATAGATTTTATTCTACCACAGAGACGCAGAGAACACCGAGTTAAAAAAGTAGCAGAAAATCAATCAATTTAAC
>JAESQE010000306.1 GCA_016765335.1 Planctomycetaceae bacterium | reverse complement strand
AGTGTCATCGCCCGGGTGTTTGTAATGCAGCCGAATCTCTGGTGATCGACCAAGCTGTTGCAGAGTCGATGCTTCCTGAAATTTGCCAGGCACTTACAGACCAAGGTGTGGAAATTCGAGGTTGCTCAAAAACTTGTAATCTGGTTTCTCACGCGATCCCTGCTACTGAATCAGATTTTGGCGAAGAGTACCTGTCGCTGATAATTTCAGTCAAAGTGGTCGAGGAAATTGAAGAAGCGGTTTCGCATATTAACCGGTATAACTCTGGTCATACCGAATCGATTGTGACCAACGATTTAAGGGCAGCCAATCGATTTACGAATCAAATTGATGCCTCAGCAGTGATGGTGAATGCATCCACGCGATTTAACGATGGAGGCGAATTCGGCATGGGAGCGGAAATCGGAATTAGCACCGACAAACTTCATGCCCGAGGGCCTTGTGGTCTCCGGGAGTTGACTAGCTATAAATATGTTGTTCAAGGAAACGGGCAAGTTCGGTAACTGGAGATTTTCAAGGAATTAGTAAGTAACTTTCGGAGTTGGATTTCCGAAGCACTAAATCCCAATTCGGATTTAATTCAAGGATGAGACGATGGCAGATGTACTAAGTCAGGGAGAAGTGGAATCGCTTTTGTCGGCTCTTGATTCCAGTGTCACCGAGGCGCCAACGCCGACTGAAGTTACTGGCTTTGGGGCGAATGCCATTGGCCAGATTAGTGTTTACGACTTCAAGCGTCCTGAGCGAGTCAGTAAAGGGCAAATGCGTGCCTTTCAGGCAATGCACGAAGGATTTGGTCGAGAACTTGGTGCGTCTTTAAGTGGTATGCTGCGATCAATTATTGAGGTCAAACTCATTAGCGTTGATCAGTTGACCTATGGCGAGTTTGTCTTTAGTCTTGAGAACCCAACTTGCTTCAATCTGCTGTATTCAGAGGTACTCAAGGGGAACTTTATTCTCGACTTGAACCCATCAATTGTTTTTCCAATTGTTGATCGTTTACTTGGGGGAGGGAAGTTGGCAAGTGTTAATGCTCCTAGCCGGCCGCTTTCTGAAATCGAACTTAAGCTGGTTGCTCGCATTACCGTACAAGCAATTAAAGCACTTGAAAATTCCTGGAAAAATATCAGTCAACTCGAATTGCGCGTTGCACAAACTGAAAGTAATCCACAGCTGGTACAGATTGTCCCGCCTAACGAAGTTATTGTTCTGATAAGTTTTGAAATTACAATGGGGGAAACTCGCGGGATTATGAACCTGTGCATTCCGTTCAACACGATAGAACCTCTTACTGGAAAACTATCTTCCGATACATGGTCTGCTTACACAAAACAGGAAATTAGTTCGGAAGATAAAGCACGGCTTGAACTTGGAATCGGTTCGGCCAAGGTTGATGTTGTTGCAACATTATCTGAAATTAATTTATCCGCTTCAGATCTGTTGCACCTCAATGTTGGTGATGTGATTTTGACGGAACGCGATGTCAGTAGAGGAATTTCAATTCAGATAGAAGGCCAGCCCACGTTCACAGCAGAGCCTGGACAGCTCAAGGGGCATAAGGCATTTCAGATCCGAGAATCTTTACTGCAACCGAAAGATATTATCAAACAGTATCTGGAAACTCATGGCGACGTTGCCCCCCGGGAATCTGGTGCCAAGCCAAAAGCACAGCCCCAGAAGACTGCAACTAAGTAGCTTGTTCTTCAGAAGTAATGCCAGTCACTTTTTTGCTTACCTCCAACTGATTCTGTCACAACTGTGAATTCATCTCCTGCTACTTCGATTTCACTTGTTGTCGAGCCCTATCAATCGGGATTGAGGGTTGAGGCATTCCTCGTCCAGCAGTTACGAAATTACGCGGTCTGGAAATTTCAGCGGCTTGCTACCTGGGGAGCAATTACCGTCAATCACCAGCCAGCCGATCTGATGCGACGACTGCGAATCGGGGACTTAGTGCAGGTTCGACTTCTGGAGCCACCCGATGTCCATTACGATCCCGAAAGCTATCCCCTGGATATCGTCTACGAAGACGCCTGGATTTTGTGTCTCAATAAGCCTCCTGGTCTGATCGCTCATCCGACTGGCAACATGCAATCAGGAACATTGTGTAATTTCTTGCAATCGCATTTCGATTCACAGACCGTATTGCCAGGATTGCTACGTCCTGGAATTGTCCACAGACTCGACCGGGAGACTTCGGGAGCAATCGTTATCGCCAAGACTCACCAGGCACATCGAAATCTGGTAGACGCCTTTGAGCATTCCCGTGTCTCAAAAACTTACATCGCAATCACCGGAGGGCAAATCGCCGAGGACTCTGGCATGATCGACCTTCCGATTGGTCAGGCGAAAGTCGGTTCACGAGTTTTGATGTCTGCCCGAGCAGGTTCGCTGCGGCCCAAAATTGCCAAAACCGGCTGGAAAGTCTTGAAAAGAATTCCAGGCAGTCCCGGCGATGCTAACAGTTCCGGTTACACAGTCGTTGCAGCCAGGCCTCAAACTGGGAGAAACCATCAAATTCGAGTCCACTTTGCAGCGATTGGTCATCCTCTGTTGGGAGAAGAGTTTTACATGAAAAACGGGCAATTCAAGCCAGCAACACGCGATTCACTCGAACAGGGCCGGCAGTTAGACGAACTGCGTTGTAAAGCCTCGGGGTTGAGTCGCCATGCCTTGCATGCTGCTCGAATTGAAATATCACACCCAGTTACAGGTGTCTGGCTGAAGCTTCAAGCAGGTCTCCCGCCTGACATATTGCGAGCTATTCTGAGGCTTCAGCAGCAGGGTGTTGAGAATTAGGGAACCTCTATTAATTGAATCCTAGAGGTTCTCGAATACAGTTTGGTTATAAAACACAGTTCAAAAACCCCCTCGCCCCCCCCCTTCGCAAGAGGGAGAGCCAATTCACAGAGGTTTCCTTAAATAAAATAAATCACACCGCCCTGGACATGTCCTTGCGAACACTTCTTTTTGGCGTAATATCCCCTGAAGACTGGTCTACAGCCAAGTCAAATAGATCAGCAGTGCTTAATCTGTCCTGAGAACGTGATTCCCTTTTCTCGATACTTGACAAAATAGGCCTTTTCTAAGTAGGATTCTGGTCTTGTACAAGGATTACGAGGTCTCCTTCTCTTCATGGATGAGAATCCTCGCACCAGGTGAGTTCTAATTGTTGCGTGAATATGTAATAATCAGGCTAATTCTTGCTAAANATACCCTGACATGAGATCCCGGTTGCAGTAATGCTGGGCCTGGAATTTACGAATATATATACCTGTTCTGAGAAACAAAAGGTTTGAGTGATGGCGATTCCAAAGAGGCGACAATCAAAAAATGCGTACCCATAAGCGACGTAGTCACCATGCAGTAAAACCCTTGAAATTGCAGGGGTGTTCGCAATGTGGTCAGCCGACTCATAGCCACACTGTCTGCCCTACGTGCGGTTTCTACATGGGACGTACAATGGTAGAGATGGAAGACTAACTTCGACAAAACGATATTTCTTACGAAGTCTTTTGTAGTAAAAGTATCTCAAAGTGCTTTGCAGATTCCAGGTATCAAAGCAATCGCTGGCCTGAAAAACAATCTGGATCTAAAAAATAGATCCAAGGTCGTTATTGCGATTGACGTTAGGTCTGTCGTTTATTGACAGGCTATTGATTTCCCGCATCTGATGGAATTCCAGGATCCCACTATCAATTTAGCTTGTGTGTTCTGCCATCAACCTTTGGCTTTGATTGCAGTCGCCTTTGACTGTTTTTTTTGCACTCTTGTCTGTGTGCTTGGTCGTAAAGTACCATCTGTTAAGAATATACCAACCCAACTTCCTTTAGCTTGATGCCCCGGTAGGAAAGACTGCTCATATGCGAATTGCACTCGATGCAATGGGTGGTGATGATGCACCTTCTATAAATATTGATGGTGCACTGACTGCGCTTTCACAGATGGAGCAACTCTCCATAGATCTTGTGGGCGATGTTGATTTGCTCACGCCGTTACTCAAAGAAAAACGACTTTTAGCCAGTGACTTTCCCGAGGATCGGTTGCGAATCGTACCGGCTGATGGCTTCGTCGGTATGGATGAAAAACCAACGGATGCCTTGAGAAAGAAACCGAACTCATCAATCGCTGTTTGCTGGAAGCTGATGGCAGAGAAGGAAGTTCAAGCTGTTGTCAGTGCAGGGAACACCGGAGCTGTTGTGGCGTCTGGTTTGCGAACTCGCCTGTTTCTGAAAAATGTCAAACGGCCTGGTATTGCTGTTGTGCTACCAACGCTCAAAGGACGCTGTATTCTGATGGATGTGGGCGCCAATCCGGCTGCCCGGTCTGATCACCTTTATCAGTATGGAGTCATGGGATCGATTTACGCCAAGGAAATGCTTGGCATCGAATCTCCTAGAGTCGGATTGCTTAACATCGGAAGCGAAGACGGCAAGGGGACAAGTTCGATTCGTGAAGCCCACCAATATTATCTTGCATCGGGTATGCGAGATCAGTATATCGGCAATGTCGAAGGCCGAGGGATTTACCAGGGCGAAGCGGATGTTGTTATCTGCGAAGGTTTTGTTGGCAATGTGGTCTTGAAGGTAAGCGAAGGGATGGCGGACATGATGTTCCGTGTTCTTTCCAGCGAAATTACTTCTGCGTTAGATACCGAAAAAGCAAAAGCAGGCGAAGCGTTTCGGCAGGCTGCCAGACGATATGAATACCGGGAAACCGGCGGTGCTCCGCTACTGGGAATTGATGGAACGTGCATGATCTGTCACGGCTCCAGCGATGCCCGAGCAATGGCCAATGCGTTGGCAACATGTATCAAAATGGATGATCGAGGTATCAATGAATCGATCACAACACAACTCGTTGCAATGCCCACACCCTCGGTTTAGCGATCTTCGTAAAACGCAGGCAGGGCAAAAGGTAAAGTGATTTTATGAGTCAAACTGCAATCCTGTTTCCTGGCCAGGGGGCACAGCAAATTGGTATGGGTGTTCAAGTCGCCCGGAAGTATCCTGCTGCCAAAGAGTTATTCGATCAAGCTGCGGAAATTCTCGGGTACGATCTGCTTGAGCTGTGTTCAAATGGGCCGGAAGAAA
The DNA here is from genome assembly GCA_016765335.1 of Planctomycetaceae bacterium. Taxonomy (GTDB): domain Bacteria; phylum Planctomycetota; class Planctomycetia; order Planctomycetales; family Planctomycetaceae; genus Rubinisphaera. The sequence continues at coordinate 2,449 of JAESQE010000306.1, read as the reverse complement.
AACTGAACTCTACCGTTTTTTCTCAACCTGCATTGTATGTTGCTGGCTTGGCTTCCCTGGAAGTTCTTCGCGACAAAGCTCCCGAACATCTCGCTAACTGCAAGGCTAGTGCCGGGTTGAGTCTAGGAGAATACACGGCGTTGGCGTTNNCAGAAGCACTTTCTTTTGAAGATGGANTGCGGATTGTAAAAACACGAGGAGAAGCAATGCAGGCAGCTGCTGATGCAACTCCCTCTGGGATGGTTTCTATCTTGCTGCTTGATGCAGAAAAGGTACAGGCCGTTTGCGACAAAGCGACTGAGGCTGGCGGTTTGCTTCAAATTGCCAATTATCTGTGCAGAGGAAATATTGTCGTTTCTGGAGACATCGCAGCCTGTGAGCGAGCAGTCACAATCGCTGAACAGTCAGATGGCCGGGCTATCCCTTTGAAAGTTGCTGGGGCTTTTCATACACCGATCATGCAGTCAGCAACTGAAAAGCTGGCAGCAGTATTAGAAAGCGTGACCATCCATCCTCCACGCATTCCAGTGATCTCCAATGTTGACGCGTTGCCTCATGATGATCCCGCAGAGATTCGAGATATCCTGGTCAAGCAGGTTGTTCATCCGGTCCGCTGGGAAAGCTCAATCAAGTACCTGTTAGATTCGGGCATTGAGCAGTTCTGTGAAGTCGGCCCCGGGAAAGTGCTCAAAGGACTGATGAAACGCATCAGCCGAAAAACCCCTATCGACAACTTCAACGACGAAGCTGTGACTGAGTGATACGGTGTTCGCGTATCGGTTGATTTAAGAGAACCTCTATGAATTGGTTCTCCCCCTTATGAAGGGGGAGTTAGAGGGGGTTTTTAACCTACTTTTAATCATTAAACTGTCTTCAAGAAGCTCTGGAATTCAATTAATAGAGGTTCCCTTAAATGACATTCTTGCCTGCCTTAATTCGTCGGCCCTGAAAAACTATTTTATACGCATTCGCATATTTGTTTTCGCGTTGGATGTTCCCTAAGTCCTTGTCAGTACAAGGCCACGAGTAATAGCTTCTCGCAAGTATTAATTGAGCTTGGTATTAGATCTAGCCTGACGGAGCAGTGGTTGGCGACTGGGGTGTTAAAACTTGCAAGGTTTTTACCTGTTCGCGTTCGAAACCTGGCAACTTGAGTCACGCATGAAGTCGAAATCCCACACCAAAATCAATGAACACCTGCGTGCACGACCGATCAAAGCATCTTCTTCGAGAGGGCGAGGCGTCTGCCGAACCGTTGTCAATTATGGATCAGACTTTTCCTCAATCATTGTTTCTTCTTTTTTTTCTTTGTGTCTTTGAGCCTTGGTGGTAAAAAACAGGAACCACGAAGACTCAAAGACACGAAGGAAATCAGCATCATCTGGTTCCGCAGTCGCGTCACCCTCCCGGCTTCCGTTCAGATTGCCCCGTCAAGAAATCAGAAGCGACTGTAAACTATTTGATGATCGTGTCTGAAAAATCGTCTGGGAATTCAGCGGTTTGCTCCAACTGAATCGTGGGCTTCTTAACGATTTCTTTTTGTTTCGCATCGGTCACCACATTCATCAGCATGGCATAGCTAAGGGTCAGTAGCAGCCCATAGGTTACGATATTGGCGGCTTGGTTCTTTCCCACCATTTTCATTGCAGACCCAGCAGACTTTTTAAGTTTTAAGCGAACTCCAGTCCATTCGACGCTGTAGACTTCATCTAAAACCAAGTGTGATAAAAAGCCCAAAGCAATTCCCATCGCAATCATGCATTTTGTTTCGACAGCAGAATTACTGTAAGCCAAAAAAGTGACTTGCCCCGCGATACAGGCTGCTGGAAGACTGTGAAACATACCACGATGCACGGCCACTTTCCCGATCAGCCATGAACCTCCAAAGCGAATCAGAAGATACAGCCCGATAAATGCTAACGCCCCGGCTTCCTAGCTCGGAGGCATGTGGAGAAGTTCTAACACTTCTCCCAATACCAACAACGGACAAACTGCACCAAGTAGACCAAACAACTCTCGTACAGGACGGGAAGTTTGCGAGTCCAGATCCGGTAACATTCCTCCGAATCCGGTCAGAAAGCCGGCCAGTGCAGATTCAATGGGCGAAAAGCCGTACGCAATGTGTGCGGTCAGACCATATCCCAGGCCCAGCATTCCGCTGACTGTAATGTGTTCTCGAAATGCAGCCATAATGATTTCCAGATGAAGAAGAAGCAGGAGTGACTCAGGAAGGAATTCAGACTCTGGTAAGAAAAAAGAAGAAGCCTGTTTGTTCTTCGGCAAGCAGGCTATCTACGCGCAAACCTGAATCGAGTAATATCGAATGATTAATGGGAACCTTTATTAATTCAAAAGACATTGCGAGCGGAGGGTAGACATTCTTGTCTGCCTTGAATTGAGGCATGCTCAAACGAAACAGACACCGAATGTCTGTGCCCCCTTTGAATTA
>JAESQE010000305.1 GCA_016765335.1 Planctomycetaceae bacterium | reverse complement strand
AGCGGAGGGTAGACATTCTTGTCTGCCTTGAATGAAGGCCTGCTCAAACGACACAGACAGGAATGTCTGTGCTCCCTTGGAATTCATAGAAGGTTCCTTAAGAATTGCTTTGCGGAAATAAATTTATCGGGCAAACACAAACTCTTTGACATTGAACAGAATGTGACAGACATCGTTCCAGATTTCTGTTTCATTTCGCCCGGTTTTAATTTCTTCTGCAACAAACCGTTCTATCTGCTCAATTTCTTTTACATTTGGTTGTCGCGAATAGGCCTGAAGATAAGCCGTGCGAACACGATCAGCTGTTGTTTGATTTTCCTGTTCCAGAATTGATTTAGCCCAATGATTTGCCTGTTGGACTCCGAATTGATTATTCATCATAGTCAACGCCTGGGCCGGCACATTGGAGACAGATCGCTTTCCAGCAGTCGTCATGGGCAAAGGATAATCGAAGGCCAGAAACATCGGTGTCAGAAAGTTTCTTCGCACATTAATGTAAATGCTTCTGCGACCATCCCCATCCAGTGGACCCGAATTCCCGGGCCGCCCTCGTCCTGTCATGAAAGGCGTCAGATGAGGAGGAATACTGGGACCGTATAATGTAGATTGCATATTCCCAGAGACAGCCAGGATTGCATCTCGGATTGCTTCCCCTTCCAGTCTGCGAATCGGCATGCGATGCCAAAGCTGATTTTGTGGATCTTTACCGAGAACCTCTTCACGCAAATCGCTACGCATGCGATAGGTGGAAGTATTAACTAAAAAACGATGCATCCATTTGATGGAACGATCATGTTTGCGGAACTCATCCGCCAGATAGTCAAGCAGTTCCGGATGACTGGGAGGAGTTCCCATTTTTCCGAAATCATCAGGCGTTGCAACAAGCCCTCGACCAAAATGGTGTTCCCAGATTCGATTCACAATCACACGATCAAACAGCGGGTTATCCTCAGCGACAATCCGCTGAGCCACTTCAAGACGCCCGCTGGAAGATTCCGGGACGGATTGTCCTTCTTTCTGAAAGATTTCTAAAAACCGACGAGGTATTTCCTGAGCGGGTTTCTTCGAATTGCCGCGGATCAAATGAGGCGAATTGATGCCCGACCCTTCCGTTGTCGCCAAAGCAAGTTTCGGTTGCCCCAGTTGAGATTCCAGTTCTTTGAGTTGCAGATAATACTGATCCAACCATTCAGGACGCGGCATTTCCATCTCGCCCTTTTTCGATTGCTTCAGCATCCAATTCACCAGTAAGCGTTGTTCATCGTCAAGCGGCGATTCGCCGTTAGACATTTGACGGTAGCTTTGCAATACCTGCTGAAGCATCGAAACATAACTCGTTTTGAGCGTTTCTGGAGAATTGATTTGCTCCTGTCCGAGCATCGCAACCAAAGTAGAAAGAGTTTGCTCAGACAGATTACTTCCCGAGGAAAACCGGATCTGATCAACCTGCACGAAACCGTCTTCTTCGTCAAAGATTTCAATATAAGCACGATGCCCGATCCATTTTTTTACATCCTGCCGCACCCAAACCGGTTGGTCCGCCACGGGGATTTGCAAAGCCAATCCCCCATAAATGGGATTAGTAATATGCTGAAATCCATCGATCACCAGGTACGTCTGCCCTTTTTTCAATCGTCCTGCATGCCGCGTGGCAACCAAGCGATTCCCGCCAGATCGGCACATGTGATAATCAATAAAAGGTTGATCGATGATAAACGTAGGAGATCTGAGCACGCCATAACTTCGCCCGCTGGCTAAACCGGAATGCAAAGTTTTTTGGCTGGAAACCGAATGCACCGGCTTCCAAGGATCAGGGCTAGTCACCAATGACGCGTTTTTTTCTGAAGGTTGCGAAAAGGCTTGACCATGCGAAGTCCATCCTTCTGGAGGCCCGCTTTCAAATGATCCATACAGAGTAGAAGATTGATCGACTTCTTTCAGGTGTTTCTGATGATTATGAAAAGCTGTCAAAATACGTTTCTTTTCCGCCAGAAACTTTTGTGGATCAGTCAACAACCGCAGTTGCTTCAAGGGGTAAAGCGGATGATACAACTGATTCAACTCCGGCTGATCCCATTTGATCGCTGCGTCATTGGATAATGTTGTCGTCAAGAATTCCTGCAACTGCTGGCTGCTAAATTCAATTAAGCTCGCTTGATGTTTTTGTTTTAATTCGTGTATCTTTCGAATCGTTTCGTTGAGCGGTTTTTGGTTACGGATATCTGCATAGTTTCTGCGGGAACTTTCCATGACTCCAGAAAGTGCATAATAATCTTTAATTGAAATCGGATCGAATTTGTGATCGTGACAACGGGCACAAGCAATCGAAGTACCTAGAAACGCTTTGGAAAGCACATCAATTTGGTTATCGATTAAGTCACACTGCTCTGCTCGAATATCCACCGGGGAGTGTTTCCCTTGCCCCATCCAGAAGAAGCCAGTCCCCAGAACAGATTCATTTTCCTGAACCAGCGGACGATAACGCGGCTTCAGCAACAAGTCGCCTGCAAAATGTTCCATGGCGAATTGATCGAATTTTACATCTTCATTAAAGGCGCGAATCACGTAATCGCGGTAATGCGAAGTATGAGAGATTTCAAAATCAAATTCGTGTCCGTATGTTTCTGAAAAACGAACCAGATCAAGCCAATGCCTTCCCCAGCGTTCGCCGTATTGTGGCGAAGCTAATAATTGTTCGACAAGTTTTTCATAAGCATCTGGAGCAGTATCACTGAGAAATTGCTCCAGATGTTCTGGTGTCGGAGGCAGGCCGATTAAATCGAAATAAAGACGCCGAGCCAGGATCGTACGGTTCGCTTCAACCGACGGGGTCAAACCCTCTTGCTCCAAACGAGACAGAATGAATCGATCAACCGGAGAGCTTGCCCATTGTGCTTGTTTCACTTTCGGAACCGCTGGTCGCGTAATCGGCTTCAGTGACCAGTGATCGGTATCCAGAACAAAATCTTTCGATGCATGCTCCTGCTCAGCTTCGGAACCTCCAGGCCAAGCTACCCCCTGCTGAACCCAGGCAGTGATTGCGGCGATCTGCTCTTTGGAAAGTTTATCTTCGGGTGGCATCTGATAACCATCTGGGTCGTGATTGATCGCGAGAATCAATTCACTCTTTTCAGGAGCACCAGGGAGTACCGCAGGGCCGGTATCGCCGCCACGTAATATTGATGCCCGCGAATCAATCCGGAAGCCGCCCTCTTGTTCGTCCTCGCCATGACAATTTTGACAATGCTCAANAAAAACCGGGCGAACTTTCTTCTCGAAGAATTCTATTTGCTCAGCAGTCCATTCCGTTTTTTGTTCGACTTTCTGGGCTTGAGCTGGCTCTTCGGCTTGCAGTTTAACTGCAATGAACTTGAAAGATTCAAACTGACCGACCACTGCCAGGCAGGCAACAAGTAAGCCTGAACCGGAAAGAGTACGCAGAAAACCATGTTTCGTTAGCTGGTATTTANTCATTGTGATGATTCAAAGACAATCAGTTTGCGGAGGTGATGAGGCAGGAATATCATTCAGACCCAAAACAGCATGAGCAGCAATGCGCTAGCCGCCGGTACTTCGATTATAGAGTGCGATTCGATATAAATCGAGCTTTATTGATCAAGCAGAGGGAATTCCCAAGAAGCGATGAGAACTCGACGAATCAAAAGAACACTACAGGCGGAGGGTAGGCATTTTTGTCTGTGCTCCCTTTGAATTGATAGAGGTTCCCTTATCGCATTTTTTCCGCAGCTTCGACCGCCAGTTCGTCACAGCGTTCGTTTTCCGGGTGCCCTTCGTGGCCTCGCACCCACGTGAACTGCACCTGATGCTTCTTAAGCAATTCGTCTAAAGCTCGCCAATGCTCTTCGTTTTTGATTGGTTTGAGCTGCCTTTNGACTTTACGTTTCCAGCCGTTCCGTTTCCAGCCGGGCAGCCATTCGGTGCAACCTTTGGAAACATACTGACTATCGGTAACGACTTCGACGCAAACAGAACGCGTCAAAGCGNGCAATCCCTCGATCACGGCTTGCAACTCCATTTGGTTGTTCGTCGTTTCGGGTTCTCCACCGGAAGCTTCACGTTCGGTGTTTGTTTCGAGATGCCTGAGCACATAAGCCCAGCCGCCTGGACCGGGATTTCCCTTGCAGGCACCATCAGTAAAAAGTTGAACTGCCGGCTGGGAATTCGAACTTGCAGGAGATGACTCAGACATAAATGCAGCTTAGGAAATATTGAGGTGGGAATTTCGGGGAATTTCATTCGTATTAATACTTACGGGAAGCCCTCACTCGTGGCCTTGTACTAACAAGGACTTAGGGAGATCCAACGCGTAAGCCATTACGCGAATGCGTATCACCGTTCTCGGAACACAATACGTCCTCGGTTTAAGTCGTAGGGAGAAACTTCCACAACCACTTTGTCGCCGGGAACAATTCGGATAAAGTGCTTACGCATTTTTCCTGCAACATGAGCTAACACGAGGTGACCATTCTCTAGTTCCACCCGAAACTGAGTATTCGCCAACGCCTCAACAACAGTACCTTCGACCTCAATGGCCTCTTCTTTGGCCATAAACAACGCTCCTCTAAAAAAAGTCTCTTGTGAAATATAAAGGTGCAATACGATCTGTAACCGCATGTGAACCCGATGGTTCGCTCACCTGTCAGATCTATTTATCACGAGGGAAAATCATTGATTTCGGGGCCAATAGGGCAGCTTCCGATCAATCTTGGCAGATTACATCCCTCGATATCTGAGCTATCAATGGGCTGGATTGTATCGACTAATCCCAAAATGATCCAATCGCAATAAGAAAATCAGTTCCCCTTTTCAAGAAATCGGCAATAATGCACTGCCGACTTCCACGCCCTTGTGCTTTAATTACGCAGCATATTTACCCTAATTGATGCTACATTTCTGAAATGACCATGACCAGCTTGAATACGGACACTTCGACAATCAACACATTATGCGAGCAGTTTGAAGCCGATGGCTATCTGATCCTTCGTGATTTTGCACCCGCTGAAATCGTCAAACGCATGAAGGAATCCGCCTTAGACGATGTTGCCAGCATGCGTGAGCCAATCGAATACGAAGCCGATGTAAAATACCCCGGGTCTCCAGAATCGCTTAATTCTGCAGGAGGAAACACTGTTCGCAGGCTGCGGCAAGCGATCTCCCGAGACCCCATCTATCAGGAATTGGTGTGCTGGCCTCCGTTGGTTAATCTGTTGCAAAAGTTGTTGGGTAGCCCCGTTTCGTGCCCGCTGGCTCATCATAACTGTGTCATGACCAAGCATCCTGAATTCAGTAGCGATACCGGCTGGCATCGTGATCTACGTTTTTGGAATTTCAAACAACCCGAACTGATTAGCGTTTGGGTCGCGATGGGGAAGGAGCACCTTGGAAATGGTTGCTTACAAGTCATGCCTGGCACGCACCGCATGCAATTTACTCTTGATCGATTAGATGAACGAGACTTTCTGGATCCTGCTCACCCTGAAAACAAAACCTTGTTTGAAAACATTGTTACCGCGGAGCTTGAACCTTGCGATGTCTTGCTATTCCATGCACAAACATTTCATGCAGCGACTCGAAATTTTTCGGACGAAACAAAATACTCAGCTGTCTTCACTTTCCACGGACCAGAAAATGCCCCGGCCGAGAATACTCGCTCCGCAGAGTTCCCGGAACTAATACTACCCGTGCAAGAATAAAAAAACTTTCCGCAAGCACGCAGCATCGTCACCCTCAAAAACAACGCAAACACATCACGAACAATTTTGTTCACTGGATCGAGAGTTAGTGGATAGAGTCGCATTTCAACGACATCTGGCAATCGCATCGGAGAAATAGTATCGATTTCCCTGTTTGGTGACTCCAATTCAGGTCTTTTTTACTATTCTTCCGGCTAGACAGTTGACGCTTGATTCCGGATTGAGGATAACACTCGTTGCTTTCGACGATCAAAAGGCAATTATCGAGCCTGCATGGCGCATCTTCGCTTTGCAAAAGCTCCTAATAATATCAAAAGATCCATCAGAATGGATCTGGTTATATTGTTCGATCGTTGACGCATGACGCAAAGTTTATTTGTAAACAGCGATCAAATAGTCAATTCAATTACATTGTCAACGTGATAGAGGTGTAGCAGATGGGGCATTATACTGGTCCTAAAGCCCGTATTAATCGACGTTTAGGTGCGGCTGTCTTCGAGAGCGCAGGAGCTCTACGAGCTTTTGAAAAGCGAGACTTTCCACCGGGAATGCACACGCGACGCAAAAAGCCAACAAACTATGGCTTGGCGTTAACTGAAAAGCAGAAGATCAAATACTATTACGGCTTTCGCGAACGTCAGTTACGCAAGTACTTCAAAGAAGGACGGCGTCTGAAGGGGAACACGGGAGAAAACCTGTTAATCATTTGCGAGCGCCGTTTAGATAACGTCGTTCGTCGAGCTGGCTTTACGATGACTCGTCCGCAAGCTCGGCAGGGGATTGTGCATTCTCACTTCCAACTGAATGGACGAACCGTTAACAAGCCATCAATCATGGTGAAAGCAGGCGATGTGATTACACTTCGAAATCGCCCGAATTTGCAAAAAATGTATCGTGATGTTGTAGACAACCACGCTGCATCAGCTTGTGAATGGATTTCCTTTGATGATAAAGAACTCAAAGCAATCGTGACTTCACTACCAACGTTTGAAGATGTCAGCCTGCCAGTTGATGTCGGACAGGTAGTGGCGTTCCTGAGTCGCTAATCG